>JBEEHI010000119.1:0-4184 GCA_041167305.1 Verrucomicrobiota bacterium | reverse complement strand
GTCGCGCCAGAAAAAGGAGAACGATTCAAACACGTCCTTCTGGTCGGTATTGGCGGCTCGGCGCTTGGACCGCAATTCATCAACGACGCGCTCGGCCGGGCGAACGATCCGCTCGATATTTATTTTCTCGATAACACCGATCCGGATGGGTTCGACCGCGTCCTGGCCCGGATCGGCGACCACCTCGCGCACACGCTGACCGTGGTGATTTCGAAATCCGGCGGCACAAAGGAGACGCGCAACGGAATGCTGGAAGCCGCGGCTGCCTATGAGAAAGCCGGGCTCAACTTCGGCAAACACGCTGTGGCGGTAACCGGCCCGGGGAGTGAGCTGGACAAATACGCGGAGAAAAACGGCTGGCTCACGCGGTTCCCGATGCACGACTGGGTGGGCGGCCGCACGTCGGTCATGAGCGCGGTCGGTCTGGTCCCGGCGGCCTTGCAAGGCTTCGACATCGACCAGTTTCTCGCAGGCGCGGCGGCGATGGATGCGAAAACGCGAGAGACGAATGCTGCCCAAAACGCCGCGATGCTTCTCGCGTTGATGTGGCATTACGCGGGAAACGGCCGCGGCGAAAAAGACATGGTGATCCTGCCCTACAAAGATCGGCTGATGTTGTTCAGCAAATATCTGCAGCAACTGGTCATGGAGTCGTTAGGCAAGGAGAAGGACCTCGACGGCAACGTCGTTCATCAAGGGATCGCGGTTTACGGAAACAAGGGATCGACCGACCAGCACGCTTACGTCCAGCAGTTGCGCGACGGCGTCCTGAATTTTTTCGTCACGTTCGTCGAGGTGCAAAAGGATCGGGGCACGGCGCGCTTCGACGTGGAAGAGGGCGTCACGAGTGGCGATTACCTCCAGGGTTTTCTGCGCGGAACGCGCTCGGCCCTCTACGAAAGCGGGCGCGAATCGATCACGCTCACGATCCCGGAAGTGAACGCGTTTTATGTCGGCGCCTTGATCGGGTTGTATGAGCGCGCGGTGGGATTCTATGCGTCGCTGGTTAACATCAACGCCTATCACCAGCCGGGGGTCGAGGCCGGGAAGAAGGCCGCGACGCGCGTGCTGGAGTTGCAGGGTCGCGTGAAAAAAGTTCACGCTTCCGGCCACGGAAAAACGCCCGAGGAAATTGCGCAGGAGCTGGACGCGGATCCGGAAGATGTCTTCCATATCCTGCGTCATCTCGCGGCGAACGATTGAAGCGTTGCCTTCCCCCACCGGCCTGAGGGCAGGCGGCGGCTCCAGTACAAGGGACCCATCTCTTGGAGACGGCCTGCCCTCAGGCCGTTGTGCTGGCGCTCCGCGCTGGTTGCGCTACGATTTTGTTCGTCCCATGGCCCAATCCCCTAATCCAGGTTCCGAAATCCAGGTCTCCATGCCGGAGCTGGTGAAGTTTATCCGGCAACTGGCGCACGACCTTCGCAATCACCTCAACGCGGCCGAGCTCCAATCGGCGTATCTGATGGAGATCGCGGAGAACAACGAGGTGCGCGAAGAAATAAAGCGGCTCCGCGGAATGATCGCCCAAGTGGGCGCGAATTTGCAGGACCTGACTACAGCCCTCAGCCAGCCGCGGCTCACCCAAATGCCCTATGCCGCGAAAGATTTCGTCGAAGATCTCCAGCTAAAACTGGCGGCGGACTTTCCGCAGGAGGCCGAACACGTGAAATGGGACGCCTCCGCCGTTGGGGACGCGACGTTGAATATCGATCCGCAGTTATTGCTCCCCGCTTTTTTGGAACTATTCGCGAATGCGTTTCGGCACGAGCGCACGGAGGGCGTGATTTCGGCGACCGCGCGGACGGAAAACGGCCGGTTCGTTTTCACGCTCTCAGAGCCGAAGCAGAACTTCACGCGCTCGACCGAAAACTGGGGCGGCGAACCGCTCCGCTCGCTGGGCCAGGGACATTACGGCCTCGGGCTCTACCGCACCCGCGTCATCGCCGAAGCGCATGGTGGCGAGCTCGTGGCGCGCCATGACAAGGCGACCTCGTCTCTCGTCACCACCGTCACCTTTCCGCTCGCCCCCTAAGACGCCCGGCGCACGCCACTCGCGTTTTCGGTGAATGAAAACACCCGTCGCTACGTCGATTGGTCTTCCTGTTTCTTTTTCCCCGCCTAACAATTGAACTTCACGATGCTGCCCGACCATGAGCGCTGAGAATCGACGTATCCTCATCATCGACGATGAGCGGACGATCCTGCTCACGCTCGAGGCGCTTCTCGGCCGGCACGGCTACCAGGTCGATACCGCCGCCACTGCCTCGTATGGATTGCGCAGGATCAAGGAAACGTCACCGGCCGTCGTCCTCCTCGATCTCCAGTTGCCGGACGCGGAAGGCCTCGAAATGCTCGGCCAAATAAAAGACGAGCACCCCGGCACCCAGGTCATCATCCTGACAGCGCACGATTCGCTGAACAACGCCATCGAGTCGATCAAGCGCGGCGCCTACCACTTCATCAGCAAGCCTTACGCGCCGGAGGAATTGATCAGCCTGATCGAGAAAGCGCTCGAGAAAACATCGCTCCTCCGCGAGACCGAACATCTCCGGAAGAAAACGCAGCAACTCGAGAAGCGGCTCGAGATCGCCGAGACGCGGCTGGCCCCTGTGACCAAGAGCAAGGCGATGCAGGAAATCCAGGAACTGGTCGATGCGATGGCGCCTTCGGAAGCGAACGTGCTGATCACGGGCGAAAGCGGCGTCGGCAAGGAAGTGATCGCGAATGTCATCCACACGCGGAGCCGGCGCGCCGAGAAGCCGATGATCAAACTGAATTGCGCCGCGTTCCCGCAGGCCATGATCGAGTCGGAATTGTTCGGCTACGTCCGGGGCGCGTTCACCGGCGCGATGAACGACTTTCCCGGAATGATCGCGGCCGCGGCGGGCAGCACGCTATTTCTCGACGAGATTTCCGAGATGCCGGCCGAACTCCAGACGCGTTTTCTGCGGGTTCTCCAGGAGCGGGAATACCGTCCGCTCGGCAGCACAAAAACCCTGAAATCCGATTTCCGCGTCATCGCTGCTACCAACCGCCCGATCTCAAGCGCGCTCGCGGAAAACCGGCTGCGTGCCGATCTTTATTATCGGCTGAACACTTTCCAGATCGAGATCCCGCCCTTGCGCGAACGGAAAGAAGACATCCCGCCACTGGTCGCTACGTTCCTGAAACGGTTCGCGACCGAGCTCAACAAACCTGAGCCGGAAATTGCGCCGGAAGCGTTCCAGAAATTGCTCGATTACGCGTGGCCCGGGAACGTCCGCGAACTCCAGAACGCGATGGAATACGCCGTGGTTCTCGCGCGGAAGGACAAGATCAGCGTGAAGGAATTGCCGGCGGAAGTACAGTTGCCGGCCGCGCTGCAGCAGGCCGAGCGCAACACCAACGGCGGCGGCGTCCAGAACCTCGACGACCTGGAGCGCAACGCCATCATCCAGGCCTTGGCCCAGTGTCACGGCAACAAAAAGAAAGCCGCCCAGGTCCTCGGCATCCAGCGCCCGACGCTTTATAACAAGATGAAGCGTTACGCGATCGAGCTGTGATCCATTGCAGATTTCAGATTGCAGAATGTCGATTTTTGAGTCGGACTTGGTAGAAGGTGTTCGGCTCAAATCTGCAATCTACAATCTGAAATCTGCAATTTAAGGTGCCCGCTTCTCGTCATCTCGGAAAAGTTTTGGCGCATGCCGAGCGTGAACTTTCCTCAGCCCGGACGATGCGGCCGGCGGAATCGCTCCCACTTTACAAGAAGTTCCTGAAGATCGAGGAGCATCGCCTCCGATTGCGCCATCAATACGGCGGCGGCGGCCGGGAAATCTGCGGGCTCCGGGTCGAGATGATCGACGTGTTGTTGCGTTACATCTTTGACGCGGCGGCCAGCATCGGGAAAAAAGATGTGGCCCCCACCCCGCTCACCGTCATCGCCCTAGGCGGTTATGGACGCCGCGAACTCAATCCATTCAGCGATGTGGACATCATGTTTCTCCACGATAAAAACCGCGGAGACATTTCGACCTACGCGACGCATGTCATCGAGCAGATCCTTTATTTGCTCTGGGACGTTGGGTTCAAAGTCGGGCACTCCACGCGCTCGATCGCGGAAGCGGTCGAGCAGGCGAACAAGGACATGCTGACCAAGACCGCGATGCTCGAGTCGCGCTCGCTCGCGGGCGATTCGAGTC
>JBEEHI010000118.1:0-3428 GCA_041167305.1 Verrucomicrobiota bacterium | reverse complement strand
AACGGCATCGCGGAGTCTTCGGCGAATTCGTTCGGCGCGACGACGGCGTGCTGAAACGCATCGGGTTTTGGCCGGGCCAATGGGCGAATGCGCGGATGTTCGCGCAGACCGCGAAAGGTTTTCACGTCCATCCGCCCGGCATCCCGGAAGGGACGAAACCGGAGGACTGGATGCGTCGCCTGTTTATCGAGGAGCCGGAGAATTACGCGTTACGGCGTTACGCCGACGAGCAATGGGATGTGATGTTTTTTGTCCAGGGCGTCGCCGAAATGGTCCTGCGCGACGTGCGCGCCGGAATGCCGGCACGGACGATGCGCTTCTTCGTCGACGGTGATAATCATCCCGGCGCCAACAACGTGGGCATCGTGGTGCCGCCCGGGGTCGCGCATGCCATCCGCGTCGAAGGTTCCGAAGACGCGATCATGGTTTACGGGACAAGCACGTCGTTTCGCCCCGAGTTCGAGGGCCGCATCGCGAGCGAGATCGAGACGGCGGCGCTGCCGGAATCGTGGGAACGATTCCTGAAGTGATCAGTGTCCAGTGATCAGTGCCCAGCAGGAATTGCCGTTTTTCTGATCACTGATCACTTCCCTATGAAGCGAAGCTTCAACCCAGCCGAACCGGAATTGATGGATCGGCCCCAGCCGGTGACGCCGGAGTTAGCGAGCGATCTGCGAAACCTGCGGCAGCTCAACTGTTATTTCGGCAGTTACCGGCTGATCATGCATTTCGTGCGGCGCTGGATCCAGCCGGGAAGCCGGATGCGGATCCTCGATCTGGCGACCGGGTCCGGCGACATTCCCCGGCTGGTGGTTGATCACGCACGAAAGACAGGCGCGAGTGTGGCGGTGGATGCGGTCGATCAGCAGCAATCGACCCTGAAAATCGCCCGGAGCCTGAGCGGCAATTACCCCGAGATCGATTTTATCCAGGGCGACATCCTGACTGTTGGCGGGGGACCGTATGACATCGTTCTCTGCTCCCTTGCGCTCCACCATTTCGACGAACAGGCCGCCGCGGACTTATTCAAGCGTTGTCGTGAGCTCTCCAGCCGGTACGTCCTCGTCTCCGACCTGCGCCGCGGCCTTCTGGCCGCGATCGGCGTCCATCTTCTTACCGCCTTGATTTTCCGCGAGCCGATGACGCGCATTGATGCTCGCCTGTCGGCCGCACGTGCTTTTTCCTTTGGCGAATTCCAAGCGCTGGCCGAACGAGCGGGGTGGCAAAACTTCGGCCACCGCAAATTTGCGTTCGCCCGCCAGGCGATCTGGCTCGGGCCGCCTCCCAACTAACCTTTCGCGGCGGCGGCGCCGTCTCTATTGAAGGAAATAAACCTGGACCACGCCGATGCCGCTGTCGTTGTTCTTTCCGCGCAATTGGGCGGTGTACTGGCCTGGCTGGATCGTAGTCACCAGAGCAGCCTCAAGATCGTGCCCGGGCTGAAGTCCGGTGGCCTCGAGCTCCTGTTGCTGGCTGGATTTCCAGTCATCATTTTCCAGGACGACCGTTCCCTGTTGATCCCGTAATTGAAGGGTAGTGTCGGGCAACGCGTTTGAAATTCCAAACTGCTGCAACGAGGGACCGATTCCCCGCACGACAACTTTGACTGCGCCGTTTTGGATGATGAATCCTGCGATCATTAGTTTATCGCCAGGCTGAACCACGCCGCGGGTGGCGATGTTGGCCAGGCGCGCCGCCGAACCGGCATCCAGATCAAAGGCATCGACCACACCGGTGCCCACGCTGTTATTCGCGCCCCGAACGACGGCGGTGTAACTTCCTGGTGCCAACGCCACGATGACGGCCGATTCAAGGTCATTCGTCGGCGCGATGCCGGATCCATTGATCTCGTTGAACTGATTCCCGGTAATGAGGCCGCCCGGCTGAGTGATCTTCCAATCGTTGTTCATCGCCACTATCGCGCCGGTGCTATCATGAATCTCAAGCGTGGGGTTAGGCAGGGCATCCGGGATACCGAATTGCGCGAGCGACGGCCCGATCGCACGGACAATGATTTTTTTAGAGGAACCAGCAGGTCCTTGAACGATGAACCCTTCGATCAATGCGTCGTCACCAGTCCCGACGCCGAGCCGGGTGGAGACATTTCCCACCAAGCCTGGGGGTGGGGTGCCGGGAGTTGAATCATCGATCAGGCGAATCAAGGAGCGCGAAGTGGACCCGCCGCTGAAGGTATAGGGGCCGCTGAGGAACAAGGAACCGTCCGGCTGTTTCTTGAAGGCGCTCGTTGTGATCCGAGATCGCTCGTCGCGTTGCACCGGAGCGACAAACGAAGTGTCCACCGAGCCGTTAGCGTTCAAGCGCGCCAGGCCAGCGGCCGGCACGCCGTTGAATTTCTCGAAATTTCCAGTGATGAGGAATTTTCCGTTCGCCTGGACCTCGATATTTTCGACTGTTGGCAAGAGCGTGGCGGTCTCCGTAATGCTAACCCACTGGGCGCCTCCGCCGGCATTAAAGGTGTTATCGATGGTGCCGTTGGGTTTGAGTTTGGCAACACTCCGCACGTTCGCGTTGCCGAACGAAGTGAAGCGGCCAACCACGATGATCGAACCGTCCTGCAGAACCTCGGCATCCTGGATCGAGTAGGGTGCCGACCAAACCCCATTCGGCGGTTGGACGGTTCCCCCGGTGACCGGATCGAAAACGACTGGAAAACTCGGAGCGGCGTCGGGCGGACTAATTTGCGTTTCGGTAAATGATCCGTCGGGCGTTCCATCGTCATTCAAGCGGATGAAGTGGAAGCGCCTGTCATTTGTGAAACGCAGCAGAAGAATTTTGTTGTCCGGCTGGATGCCAACCACATGGGTGCCGACATTCATTTCTATCAGAGTGCCGGTAACAGAATCGCGAACTACTTGGTCAGGATAGGGCGCGCCCGCGGAAGCGATTTGGCCATCGGCGTTCAGCCGCGCAGCCGCAGAGATAAGCGCGCTCTGGGCATCGGTTTCCGCGACGGTGAAGATTTTCCCGTTCGGTGCCACTGCGGCGTTTTGGCAAATGATACCGCTGTTCGTCGCGAAGCTCGTGTCTTCCGTGCCGTCCGGACGCACTTTGCCGAAATGAGGACCGAGGTCGGCCCCGATCCCGAACACAAAAAAGTTGCCGTCCGGCAAAGGTTTGATGCCTCGGGCGGTGAACCCATTGAGGAACCGATTGGGATCCGAACTTGAAAGCGTGAACGACGCATCGATGGAACCGTCGCTCTTTAACCTGCCCAGATTGTACGGGATTGCCGGATCCATTTGATCGACAAAGGTGATCAGGGCTGAGCCGTCGCCGAGACGCGCGAAAGCCGAAGGTGTGATCTCGCGCGCCGTCCGATGACTGGAAACCAGACCAGGATCAACCGTGCCCGCCGACTTTAATCGCACCACCCCGTAATGGGCATAGCCGGGGGTGCCGGCAGCATC
>JBEEHI010000117.1:0-5838 GCA_041167305.1 Verrucomicrobiota bacterium | reverse complement strand
ACCGCTTCCATCGCGCTGGGGCCGGCGTTGTAAACGAACCATTCGATCTTCGTCCCGGGGCCGAGACGCTCCTCGAACCAGCCTTTCCCCTGGCGGGAAAGATTATGGGCCACCAAACCCTGTGCGTGGGTGATGTTTGGAAAATGGCCCACTCGCAGGACGGTCTCTGCGCGGGCAGAGGCGGCGAGGACCAGGGACACGGTGACTATCAGGCGAAGAGATTTCATAGGCGTCAAGAGAGTGACTTCCGATGGGGCGAAGTGGGTGAAAATTGAATTACGTTTGGCTAACTAAATCACGGGCAAGTCATTCAAGCG
Organism: Verrucomicrobiota bacterium; assembly: GCA_041167305.1. GTDB lineage: Bacteria > Verrucomicrobiota > Verrucomicrobiia > Chthoniobacterales > UBA10450 > AV80. The sequence goes on along the minus strand of JBEEHI010000117.1, from coordinate 5,521 downwards.
GTTTAGTTTCACCGTTTCAACTCATGAATTCAGCAACCGGCGCCATCGGTTCGATGTGGTCGCAGAAGATCTTGAACGTGGCCAGGATCGGGACTGCCAGAATCATCCCGGAAATCCCCCACATCCATCCCCAGAATGCGAGCGCGATCAGGATGATCACCGGATTGAGCGTAAGTGACCGCCCGAGCACCATCGGGGTGATGAAGTTTCCTTCCAGGACGGCAATGACCAGGTAGCTCGCGGGAATAATCAGCGCGTGACCCAGGCTGTCGAAGCTCAACACCGCCCCGAGCGTCATGCAGATGATTCCGGTGAGCGCCCCGAGATACGGCACGAAATTCAGCATCGCCACCATCACGCCCCACATGATCGGGTTCCGCATACCGAGAAAATGGACCGTGGTTCCCACGGCGAAACCGAGGCAGATATTGATCGCCGTGATAGTCAGAAGGTAGCGCGAAATCTGGATCTCGATCTCCCGCATGATCGAGACCGCGCGCTTTTTGTCGCCTAATCGGGGGGTGATGCGGATGATTTTATTCAGGAAAACCCCGTCGTAGGCCATGAGAAAATAAAGCAGGATCAACATGACGACCGCGCTCGCCACGAACTCCGGTCCCTGGGTGAAGACCTCGGCGAGAGCACTCTTCTTCACCACCACGGTTTGCGGTTTCGCCTGCGGTTCCTCCGGCGACGTCAGCTTGTCGATTTCTCCACTGGCTTCAGCCACTTTTTCCATCGGTTTCTTTAGCGGCACCAGCTTTTGTTTGAGTTGCTGGAGGCTGTAAGGCGCTTTTTCGATCCAGCTCGCTGCCGGCTCGGAGAGACGTGATCCGCTGTAACCAATCGCGCCAATCAGGGCGAGCAGGACGATGCCCGCGCCCAAATGGGGTGGGATTCGCAGCTTGGCCAGCCCCCGCACCAGCGGAACCAGCAGATAACTGAGCAGCAACGCCAGCACCAGAGGCAGAAGCATCGCGCGCATGAAATACATCGTGTAAAACACCGCCAGGACGAAGAGGCCGGTGAGCGCCAGCGACTTGATATCGGCTGGGCGCTGCCGCCGATGACCGGCTCCGCGTGGCACTGTTGCTATTTCGTCAGCGCCCGTTTCCCCACGATCGTCGAAAGCCATTGTTGATGAATCGCGACTGCGGCCCCGTTCGCGCGCTCGCATTTGAGCTTCTGCTTCCAGGGACATTTGTGATAAAGTCAGGCCATGATGCGTTCGATCGCATTGCTGTTTATCCTCGCCTTCGTGGCGATCCTCCCGGCGCAGGAACAGCTCCCGACCGATCCAAGCGAGCCGATGGACATCGAGCCGCCGTTGCTCATCCAGGAAGCGCCGAACCAAAACATCGTTTACACCACGCCCGGATCGCCGGACCAAAAACCGGTGCCGGATCCCGAACAAATCGCCGCCACCCTCGAGAAAGCCAGAAAAAGCGCGGCTTCCGGCGAGCGGATGTACAAGAGTGGCATCATCGCGAAAGTCGATGCGGAGAATCGCGCGCTAAAAGTGATCCGGTTGGAAGCGGATTTGGCGGAGGCGAAACTCGAACTGGCGAAGCAGAATGTCGTGGCGCAACAAGAGCGGCTCGAAGCCCGGGAAATTTCCCAACCTGAATTTGAAGCAGCGCAGTTGCTCGCCGGTGCCGCCATGAAAGAGGCCGAATCCGCGACGGCGAAGAAAGAGAAAGCGGAACTCGACGCCGCCATGCTCAATCTTCAGCGGCAGAAAAAACTTCTCGTCATGGGCAGCGGCCGAAAATCCGAGGTCAGCCGGGCTCAGGAAAAGGTAAGCGCGCTTCAGCAAAAAAACTGAGAGGGTGCCGTTGACTTGCCTGAGGCATCACGGTATCTAGCGCGTCCCAATCCCCCAGGCCCATCAAGGAGCGGCGGTTTACAAACCGCCGACGAAACAAACGGCGATTTGTAAATCGCCGCTCCTTGAAGCTTTGCGCCAGAAGATTGTGCTTGTCTGGCGTGCCGATATTTGAAAAAGACCCGCAGGCACATCAATCGCTGAATTGAGCTAACCATGAGAATTGCAGTTCGAAAATTGTTGGTGGGCGCCACCGTTTTGATTGCGGCGGCATCGATGAGTGCCGCCGGTTCCTTCCCGTCATCCGGCCCGACTACGCCGGGAAACGTGGCGCTGTTGCACGACAGCCTGGCGTCGGCTCCGGCCAACGCCCCCGCCTCCGTGAAGCGCGCTATCTGGGCGGCGAACCAATTGCGCACCAAACCGTATCGCTACGGCGGCGGGCACAAAACATTTCATGACAATGCCTACGATTGTTCCGGCACTGTTTCCTACGCGCTGGCCGGCGCTGGTCTCGTCAGCGTGCCGATGAGCTCGAAGGAGTTCCGCGCCTATGGCAGCCGCGGTCCCGGGAAATGGATCACGGTTTACGCTCGGAACGGCCACACCTTCGCAGTCATCGCCGGACTGCGGCTGGATACTACTTCGCCGCATAATCCTTCTCGCCGCTGGGCGCCGCGTTGGCAATCGACCGAACGCTTGCCACGCGGCTTCGACGCTCGGCATCCGGCCGGATTGTAAGCGCGGTAGCGGCCCGCTCTGTCGGGCGCAAGGAGTCGGCACGGCGATCCCGCAGACGCGGGACCGTGACTACAGCACCGGAAGAAGAGTGAATATCGGTGGCGCGCGCCCGCCGCTGTTTTAAGGTGCCGGCCTATGCCTTACCGCACTTTTCGCCTGCCGCTTCTCGGCCTGATCCTAATCGCTGCCGGTTTCTCTCCCGCCTTCGCCGATGAGGGCATGTGGCTCTTCACCAACCCTCCGCTTAAACAGCTTAAGGAAAAATATCATTTCGAGCCCACGCCGCAATGGCTCGAGCATCTCCAAAAATCGAGCGTGCGCTTCAACTCGGGCGGAAGCGGCTCGTTCGTCTCCTCTACCGGCCTCGTCATTACGAATCATCACGTCGGTCTCGATACGCTGCAGAAAGCCAGTACCGAGAAGGTCAATTACGTGCGTGACGGTTTCTACGCAAAGACGCCAAAGGACGAAATCAAGGCGACTGATCTTGAGTTGAACGTGCTGATGTCGATCGAGGATGTCACCGACCGGGTGAAGAACGCCGTCCGGCCGGACATGTCGCCCGACGAAGCAGGGAAAGCACGCCGCGCCGCCATTGCCGCGATCGAGAAGGAGAGCAAAGACGCGACCGGATTGCGTTCCGATGTGGTCACGCTCTATCAGGGCGGGGTTTACAATTTGTATCGCTACAAACGCTACGATGACGTCCGGGTCGTCTTCGCACCCGAACAGCAGACGGCGTTTTACGGTGGCGATCCCGACAACTTCGAGTACCCGCGCTTCGATCTCGACATCTGTATTTTCCGCGCCTACGAAAATGGCCAGCCGGCCAAGCCCGAGCATTATCTGAAGTGGAACTCGAAGGGCCCCGCCGATGGCGAATTGACGTTCGTGAGCGGTCATCCGGGAAAAACCGACCGGCAATTGACTACCGACGAACTCGCGTCCATGCGCGATTACGAGGTGCCGTACGTGCTGGACACGCTCCATCGGCGCGAGGTGTTTCTCACTTCGTTCGCCGCGCGCACCTTCGAGAACGCGCGACGCGTCCGAGAAGATCTTTTTGGGATTCAAAACAGCCGGAAAGCTTTCGATGGAATTCAGAGGGCACTTCTCGACCCGGAAATCTGGAGCTCGATCGCTGCTCGGGAGAAGAAACTGCACGACGGCATCCTGGCCGACGCACAGTGGCAATCCGCCGTCGGGGCCTACGACAAAATCAAACAGGCACAGGCCGAGACAGCGAAGATCCTGCTCGCGTATCACTATTTCGAGACAGCCCGTGGGCGGGCGACCGCGAGCTACCGCGCCCCGCGAGCGTTCTACAGCACGCTCTTCAAATATGCGCGGCGCCTCCTTCGCGCGGGCGACGAGCGCCCGAAGCCGAACGGCGAACGTTCCCCGGAACTCCGCGACAGCAATCGCGAATCATTCGAGCTGGACCTGTTCTCGACCGAACCGATTTACGATGATGTTGAGCAAGCGACCCTGACTGATTCGCTCACCGACATGGCGGCTGCCTTTGGCGCCAGTGATCCGCTTGTGCAACAGGTTCTTGCGGGCAAATCGCCCAGCGACCGCGCGGCCGAGCTGGTGAAGGGAACGAAGCTAAAAGATCTCGCCTTGCGCAAGCAGCTCTACGCGGGCGGCGCCAGCGCAGTCACCGCTGCGCACGATCCGATGATTGAGCTTGCCCGACTGATTGACGCTCCGGCACGCGACGCGCGAAAAGTATTCGAAGCGCGGGACGAGACCAAGCAGCAGGCCTACGCCGAACTCGCGAGGGCGCGGTTCGCGATCGAGGGCACGGGCAATTATCCCGATGCCACTTTCACCCTGCGTCTCGCGTATGGCGCGGTTCGCGGCTATGACGAAAACGGCAAACCGGTTGGCGCCCTCACGAATTTCGCCGGCCTTTACGAGCGTTCGGCTCAGCACAATGACCAGCCTCCCTTCGATCTGCCGAAACGTTGGATTGATCGCAAAGCGAAGTTGGATCCGAAGACGCCTTTCAATTTCATTACCGACGCCGACATCATTGGCGGGAATAGCGGCAGCCCGGTCGTGAACAAAGCGAATGAATTCGTCGGGATCATTTTCGACGGCAACATCCAGTCGCTCGCGCTCGACGTCGCCTACTCCGACAAACAAGCGCGGGCCGTAAGTGTGGATTCCGCCGCTATTACCGAAGCGCTGCGGAAAGTTTACGACGCGAACGCGCTCGCGGACGAGCTCGGGAAGTAATCTGGACGGACGACCGCCGTGTCGTCCAAAAGGTTAGGGACGGACAGCACCCCGTCCCTCCAAGTCAAAGTTGCTTGAGCAGCGTCTTCCAGCGCGCCCACGCATCGTCACGCGCCTTCTTGTTCTCCGGAGTCCCCGTAGGCGACTCGCCGTCGCGCATGAAGCCATGGCCGGCGCCTTTGTAGATGACCGGCTCGTATTTCTTCCCAGCGGCTTTCATCAACTCCTCCGCTTTCGGGATTGTGGCGTTCACCCGCTCATCGTTCTCGGCGTTGAATCCGTAAACCGGACACGCGATCTTCGCGGCATCTTCGGCGTTGTCGACTGCGACCCCGTAGAAGGAATACGAGGCCTTTAATTTCGGGTTCACGCTGGCGTAACCAAACGCCCATCCCCCGCCCCAGCAGAACCCGCAGACCGCCAGCGAACCATTGGCTGCTGGGATTTTCGTCGCTGCGTACTCCGCGGTCGCGTTGAGATCCGCCTTGACCTGTTCCTTCGGTAGAGCGGAAATCGCTTTCCGGGCGCCATCGATATCCGCGTAGGTCTGGCCGCTCAGCAGATCAGGGGCGATCGCGATGACGCCATTCTCGGCCAACTGATCGCAGACGCCGCGCACCCAATCGGTGAGGCCGAAGATTTCGTGGATAACCAGGACGACAGGCGCTTTGTCCTTGCGCTCGGGATAGACCACAAACGCCTTGATCGTGC
>JBEEHI010000116.1:0-6384 GCA_041167305.1 Verrucomicrobiota bacterium | reverse complement strand
CTTCGGCTCTCGGGCCTCATCCCTTCTCCACCGGCTGGCATTGCGCCCATTGCGATCTCGATATTCGCCCGCCGACGCCAGGACTTTTCAGCTTCAACAATCCGCTCGGCGCCTGCCCGGAATGCCGTGGCTTCGGACGCACGATCGCGATCGATCTGAACAAAGCGATCCCGGACCGCTCGCTCTCGATCTCACAGGGCGCAGTGCGCGTTTTCCGCGGCGAGGAGATGGGCAATTCGCAGCGCGATTTGATGCGGGCCTGCGCCCGGGAGGAGATCGATGTCCGCATTCCGTTCGAGGATTTGCCGAAGGCCGACCAGGAATTCGTCATCAACGGCGAAGCGCGAGACGAGGACACGGACGTCGAAGAGCTGGCGGAGAACGATCGCTGGTACGGCGTCCGCGGATTTTTCAAATGGCTCGAAAGCAAGACCTACAAAATGCACGTCCGCGTCTTGCTCAGCCGCTACCGCGCTTACACGACCTGCCCGAAGTGCAAAGGCGGACGGTTCCAGTCCGAGACGCTCAACTACCGGATTGTGTCCCCGGCGCGGAACGGCACGCGTGAGATTGCGCGGACGTTGCCGGAAGTGGCGCTGCTTTCCATCAGCGACGCGCGAAAGCTTTTCGCGGAACTGGTCCTGGCGCTTGGCGATTCGACCGCGGACATGCTGCGAAACGAAGTCGTCGCGCGGCTCCGATACCTTTGCGAAGTCGGGCTGGGTTATCTCACGCTCGATCGTTCCACGCGCACCCTGAGCGGCGGCGAAGTCCAGCGCGTAAATCTTACGACCTGTCTCGGCGCGTCGCTCGTAAATACGCTCTTCGTCATGGACGAGCCCAGCGTGGGCCTGCACCCGCGCGATGTCGGACGCCTCGTGCGCGTGATGCACGACCTGCGGGACAAAGGGAACACGCTCCTCGTTGTCGAACACGAGGAAGCGATCATCCGCGCGTCCGATCACGTCATCGATATCGGCCCAGGCCGCGGCGAGTACGGCGGCGAATTAGTTTTCAGCGGTGCCCTCGATGAATTTGTAGGAGGGGCCACGGGAGACGGACTGCCCTCAGGCCGTGGGGCAAAGACGTTAATTCACCCTCACCGGCGCGGGGGCGCGCCGGCTCCAAATTCGCTAACGCTCGATTACCTCACCCGGCGCAAATCGATTCCCGTCCCGAAATCGCGACGCAAATCAAAGGCGTCGATCCGCATCACGGGCGCGAAAGAGCACAACCTCCAGAACCTGGACGTCGAAATTCCGCTGGGGATTTTCAACTGCGTCACCGGCGTTTCAGGTTCCGGCAAATCGACGCTGATCCACGACGTTCTTTATCGCCACCTGCTCCAGGCGAAAGGGCAGGCGAGCGACCAGGAAGCGGGCGCCTGCAAATCGGTCACGGGCGCGCATCGGATCGGCGAAGTGGTGATGGTGGACCAGAGCCAGCTTGCCCGCACACCGCGCTCGACACCGATCCTTTATCTCGGGCTTTACGATCGAGTTCGCGAAATGTTCGCCGCCCAACCCGAGGCGATGGCGCAGGGACTTACGGCGAGTGCGTTCTCGTTCAACTCCGGCAGCGGCCGTTGCGAGCGCTGTTCCGGCACCGGGTTCGAGAAGATCGAGATGCAATTTCTCAGCGATCTTTATGTGCGTTGCGCCGAATGCGAAGGCCGCCGTTTCCAGCCGCACGTCCTCCGCGTGAAGGTTTACGAGAAATCGATCCACGACGTCCTGGAGATGACGGTCAGCGAAGCAATCCAGTTCTTCGCCCAGATCGGTGAATCGGAAAAGCTCGGGGACAAACTCGATGTGCTCGATGAAGTCGGGCTCGGATATCTTCGGCTCGGTCAACCGCTCAACACCTTATCCGGCGGCGAATCGCAGCGGTTGAAACTGGTCCGACATCTTTCCGACGAGAGCGCAAATGGCGAATCTTCGAGCGGAAATCTTTTCATCTTCGACGAGCCGACGACCGGACTGCATTTCGATGACGTCGCGATCCTGATGCGGCTCTTTCAACGGCTGGTCGAGAGCGGCAACACGCTGGTCGTGATCGAGCACAACCTCGAAGTGATCAAGTGCGCCGATTGGATCATCGACCTCGGGCCCGAGGCAGGCAACGAAGGCGGACGGCTGGTCGCGGCGGGAACACCGGAGGCCGTCGCGAAAGTGGAGGCGTCGCATACCGGTAGGTTTTTGCAAAAGATTCTGGGGAGCGGTCGCGACTCGCGTGCCGTTCGCGGCGACTCGCCGCGAATCCCCTCCAGCGTTTATTCGGACGACGACGATGAGATCTCGCTCCGTGCCGCAGAAGAGCCGTTCGGCGAGTCGCCGAACGGGACATGCGAGTCGCGGGCGCTCCCCAGAAACGGGAACAACGCCATCCGCATCCACGGAGCGCGGGAGCACAATCTCAAGAACATCTCGCTCGATATTCCGCGCGACCAGATGGTCGTCATCACCGGTTTGAGCGGTTCCGGGAAATCGACGGTCGCGTTCGACATCCTCTTCGCGGAAGGGCAACGCCGTTTCCTCGACAGCATGTCGCCGTACGCGAGGCAGTTCGTCGAGCAGCTCGAAAAACCGGACGTCGATCTTGTCGAGGGCGTGCCACCCAGCGTCGCGATTGAGCAGCGCGTCACGCGCGGCGGCGGGAAATCGACCGTCGCGACCGTGACCGAGGTTTACCATTTTCTCCGGCTGCTTTTTGCGAAAACCGGGACGCAGTTCTGTCCCGATTGTGATCTGCCGGTAGAAAAACAGAGCGTCGCCGCGATTGTGCGCCAGCTCGAAACGGCGGTGAAACGCGGCCCGCTCAAGGTCCTCGCGCCGCTCGTCAAAGCGCGAAAAGGATTCCATACCGACGTGGCGCGCTGGGCGGAGCGCCAGGGGTTCGACACGCTTTTCGTAGATGGCCAGCTCCTGCCGATCGCGCAGTTCCGGAAACTGGAGCGGTTCAAGGAACACACCATCGACGTCGTCGTCGGCGCGATCGACGCGAAGCGAATCCTCAAAGCGCGCAATCTCGTTCAGCGCGCGCTCGATATCGGCCGCGGCACCGCGCACCTGCTCGATTCGAAACATCGCCTGACCGTGATGAGCACAGAGATGAGCTGTCCCGGTTGCGGCCGCGCCTTCGAGGAACTCGATCCTCGGCTGTTCTCATTTAATTCCCCGCACGGCGCCTGTGAAGAGTGCGGAGGGTTCGGCGAAATCTGGAATCGCGCGAAACAAACCGGCACGGAAGATACGGGGGATTCGGTTCTCGAAAACGAATTGGCGGCGGAGCGAGAATCGGAATGGATCGATGAGGGAGAGGCGGTGCCGTGTCCGGGTTGCCACGGTTCGCGCCTGAATCCGATCGCGCGGCATGTTCGGTTGCAGAATCACACCATCGATAATTTCACCGCGCTTTCCGCGGGGGAAGCATTGCAGTTAATCGGCAAGCTGCGTTTCCGCGGCAACCAGAAAACCGTGGCCGATGACCTGGTCCCGGAGATTTCGCAGCGTCTCCGTTTCATGCAGAACGTGGGACTTGGTTATCTCGCGCTCGGACGCTCGGCGAAAACTTTGAGCGGCGGCGAATCGCAGCGGATCCGTCTGGCCGCGCAGCTTGGCTCGAATCTGCGTGGAGTTCTGTACGTCCTCGACGAGCCGACGATCGGTCTCCATCCCCGCGACAATCTGCGCTTGCTCGAAACGCTGACCGCCTTGCGCGAGAAAGGAAACTCACTGGTTATCGTCGAGCACGACGAAGAAACAATGCGCCGCGCCGATCACATTATCGATCTCGGACCGGGCGCGGGGATGCACGGTGGCAAAGTCGTCGCGGAGGGAACGCTGGCCGAGATCGAGAAAAATAAGAGCTCGGAAACGGGACGCTGCCTGAAGAATCCGCTGTGTCATCCTACCCGAAACGAGCGGCGTTCGTTAGGCGAGGTTGAGCAGTGGATCGAGATCCGTGGGGCGCGCGCGCACAATTTGAAGAACGTCAACGTCCGGTTCCCGGTCGGGCGTCTTTCGGTCATCACCGGAATTTCCGGGTCGGGAAAATCCACCCTGATGCGGTCGGTTCTGCTGCCGGCGATCACGGACGCGTTGAAGAGCAAACGGGGCGCGCAACGGGAATTCGTTTCCGGAATCACCGGTGCCGACGCTTTCGAAACGGTTTACGAAGTGGACCAATCGCCGATCGGGAAGACTTCGCGCTCGACGCCGGCGACCTACATCAAAGTCTTCGACGAGGTCCGGAAACTTTACGGGCAACTCCCGGTCTCGCGGGTGCGCGGCTATTCGCCGAGCCGATTCTCGTTCAACACGGAGGGCGGGCGTTGCGAAACCTGCGCGGGCCAGGGCGCGATCAAGCTGGAGATGAGTTTTCTCCCGAGCAGTTATGTGCCGTGCGAAGACTGCGGCGGGCGGCGTTACAACGCCCAGACGCTCGAAGTGCTCTACAACGAGAAAAGCATCGGCGACGTGATGGAGATGACGATCGAGCAAGCCGCGACGTTCTTTGCCACCAACCAAAAGATCGCGCGGCCGCTTTCGCTGTTGGTCGATACCGGCCTCGGGTATCTGAAGCTGGGCCAGCCGAGCCCGACTTTGAGTGGCGGCGAAGCGCAACGGCTCAAGCTCGTCACGCAACTCACCCGCGGCGTCGGCCGCGCCCTGAATGAGCGCATCCGAAAAATGCGCAAGCCGAAATCGACGCTCTATCTTTTGGAAGAACCGACGATCGGCCTTCACATGGCGGACGTGGAGTTGCTGTTGAAGGTGCTGCACCGGCTGGTCGATGAAGGCAACACCGTGATCGTGATCGAGCATAACGTCAGCATCATGGGCGAGGCGGATTACATCGTCGACATGGGCCCGGAAGCGGGCGCCGAGGGAGGCGAAGTTGTCGTGAGCGGCACGCCGGAAGAAGTCGCGAAGAATCGCGTAAGCCGCACGGCGCCATTTTTGCGCGAGGTATTGAAGACGAAGCCGCGCAAGCAAAAGCTGTCATCCCGAGCCGCGTAGACGGCGTTTTAAAGCTCCAAATCCCAAGCACCAAGCTCCAGAGAAGCACCAAACAGAAAAACACAAAACCCGCGGCGTGCGTCCGGAAACCGTTTGGTGTTTGGAGTTTCTCTGGTGCTTGGTGTTTGGAGCTTGGAGCTTCGGCTCGTTTATATTGCCGCCTGCGCAAACATCGCTGACTATCGCTCCGCCCAATGCTCGCCTATTACGTTCACAACCTGGATCCGTTCATCTTCCGAATCTCGGGCAACGTCGGCCCGCGCTGGTACGGAATGGCGTATGTGCTGGCGTTCGTTTTCGCGTTTCTCCTCCTGCGCGTGCTTTCGAAACGCGGTTATCTCGATCTGCCCGCATCGGTCCTCGGCGATTTCGTTACCTGGGTCGCGCTCTTCGGCGTCATGATCGGCGGACGGCTTGGTTACGTGTTTTTTTACAAGCCTCAAATGCTGCAGGATCCGATGTCGATTTTGAAAGTGTGGGAAGGGGGGATGTCGAGTCACGGCGGGATCATCGGCGTGGTGGTTTTCACGCTCATCTATTCGCGGCGCCACAAACTTCCCTGGACCAATCCCGGCGATAACCTCTGTGTCGTTGCGCCGGTCGGACTATTTCTCGGGCGCTGCGCGAATTTCATCAACGGCGAGCTCTATGGCCGCGTGACGAGCGTTTCCTGGGCGGTCCAGTTTCCGAAAGAACTGCTCGACGGGGGCAATGCCGCGGAAGCCGATCGCGCTCTCGCTGCCTCCCAGCAGATAGATCCCTCACTCAAGTCCATCGAATCCATCATCGAGGCGGTCCGCACAAATCCGCGCGTGGCCGATGCCCTCCGCCCCATTCTCACGCCGCGCCATCCGTCGCAGCTTTACGAGGCGGCGCTCGAAGGGGTCGTGCTCTTTGCGATCCTCTGGTTCGTCCGGACTCGATTTAGAACTCCAAATGGATTTATCACCGGCCTGTTCCTGGTCTGCTATTCGATCCTTCGGATCATCGTCGAAAATTTTCGCGAACCCGATGCGTCCCTCGTGGGCATATTCACGCGCGGACAATTCTTTTCCTTCTTCACCGTCGTGATCGGGATTGGCTTCATGATCGTGGCCAAGAAGCACCCGACCTATCCGCGCAGGCTGAAAACGTAGGTGGATCGAGCGCTCCGTCGCTCGATGCGAAGTCGTCCTTCTTCGGCGCCATTTCCAAGCATCGTGCGACGGAGCGCACGATCCACCTTCCCAATTCGCAGAAACTCCCGTATTACTTCGGCGAGTTGGCGCACATGCTACTTCCGACAATCCTGGCGACCGGCGGTCTGACCTTCGCGTTCGAACACTCCACCATCGCCGGCAAAATCGTCCTCGCGCTTCTCGCG
>JBEEHI010000115.1:0-17107 GCA_041167305.1 Verrucomicrobiota bacterium | reverse complement strand
AGCGCGGATTGGCACAAGCGCAATTTCCTCACCGAGGTCCTCATCCCGTCGCTCTTCACCAAGCGCTCCGGCGATGACGCCCGGCCGCAGTTCCCGAAAATCCGCAAAGGCCAGATCGGCATTACTTGGATCGGCCACGCTTCGTTCCTGATCCAGACGCACGAGTTCAACCTCCTGATCGATCCGATCTGGTCGAAATGGTTGAAAGTGATCAAGCGCTTGAAGCGGCCCGGCTTCGAAATTCACCATCTGCCCGCGATCGATTTCGTGCTGGTAACGCACGCGCACTTCGATCATCTGGACCGGCGGACTTTGATGAAAGTTGCGGCCCACCAGCCGATCGTCGTTCCGATCGGCGTCGGTAATCTTGTCCACGATCTCGGGTTCAACATCGTCCACGAGCTCGACTATTGGCAGACACTAAAGCTCGGACCGATCGAGGTCTCGCTCACGCCGTGCGCGCATTGGGGCGCGCGATTCCTCGCCGATCTCCATCGCGGCTTCGGCGGATTCGTTATTAAGGTGGATGGCCGGACGATCTTTCATTGCGGCGACAGCGCTTACTTCGACGGCTTCAAGGAAATCGGCGAGCGACACGAAATCGAGGTGGCGCTTCTGCCCATCGGTGGATACGACGCGCCGACCGGCCGATCGGTCCACATGAATCCCGAGGAAGCGTTGCGGGCATTCGTCGAACTGCGCGCGAAGGTTCTCGTGCCGATGCACTACGGAAGTTTCCGGCTCGGCTACGAACCACTCGACGAACCACCCGCGCGTTTGATGGCAGCTGCGCGCGAGAATGGCATCGGAGACAAAGTTCTTTTGCTCACCGAGGGCACTCCGGTTGTCTTGTAGGGCGTTTCTGTGAAACGCCGAGCGCGCAACAATTTTTTCGGCGCGCTCGCAGCCGGACTGATCGTCGTCGGCTTCGGCCTCCTCCTGCTCTGGCACGATCCGCTCCTCTTCTGGAATGACGACTTTGAACTCTCAATCCTCCCGGTGTTCGCCGACATGGCGCGGAGCTGGTCGGAGAGAGCGCTGCCGTTGCTCAGTCCGTACTCGTGGGTGTGCGGCAATCTGGCCGGGGAATTTCAGTACGGAACCTTTTCCGTCTTCGTCAATGCAGTCGTCGTCCTGATTTGGAAGTTCCCGCTCACCTTCCCGCAGCAGGCCGCCGCCTTGTCGATCGCGCACCTGTTTGTTCTCGCGATGGGCGGTTACCTCCTCGCGCGCGGTCGAAAGCTGGCGCCGTCCTTGTCGATCCTGGTCGCGCTGGTCGCGGCCTTGAACGGCTGGATCATTTGCTGGGGCGCAACGGATTGGTTTGGCGCGCTCGGCGCGTTCGCGTGGCTGCCGTGGGCCTGGTGGGGGATGGAACGCGCGCTCGATCCGGACCGCGGTCGCTTCCGTCTTCTCTGGCCGGCGCCGTTCGTTTACCTGGTCGTTACCGGTGGTTTTCCCTACACCGTCCTGATGCTCGGTTTGGTCGCGGCCTGGCTCACGCTCAGGTCGTTAGGCCAAACCCGAAAACTCGCTTCGATCGTGCCGTTGTTGTTTGGAGTGTTGCTCGGGTTCGGTCTCGCTGCGCCCGCGTGGCTGGCGCTCCTGGATTACGTCCACGGTTCGGCGCGCGCCGCTCAGGACAGCGCGGAACATTTTCAATGGCGGGTCCCGGTCGCGGCGCTGCCCGCTTTCATCCTCCCAAATTGGACCGTGAACTGGGCCGATTTTTCTTCCCGCCTGATGCCGCACACGGCAACGGAACTAGCTTGCGGCCTGGTTTCACCGGTCGCCTTGCTCGCGGGCCTGATCGCTTTCGGTCGAGCGTTTGTCCGCGCCGTCAAATGGGAACTTGGGTTGCTTCTTCTCGTCCTGCTCCTTTGCATGCTTCCCACCGCAAACGTTTTTCGCTGGAGCTTCCGCTGGTTGCCCTTGCTGCATCTCGTCCTCGCGCTTTGCGCCGCCGAGTCGTTGCGCTTGTTCGTGGCCTCGGCGAGCCCGGCGATGAAAAGACCGGGCGTAATCGGATTCATCCTGACCCTGCTCGTGATGGGCGCAGCGTGGTTCGCGGGCGCGAATGGCGCGCGCGCCGTTCCCTTGATTTGGATCACGCTTGGGCTCGCCGGGGTCTGGGCGTTGCTTGAAACTTTTTCCGCCAGGGCCCGCTCGTTGGCCCCTCCGATAATTGCCGCCGCGTCGTTTCTCGCGACCTACCTTTGCATCCCGCCGAATTGCGGCGTGCCGAAATATAATCTTGCGCGGGAATTAACGCAGCCGGCACCGCTCGACCCGCAACGTCTCTACCTGAGTGTTTACCCGGCGCCGGAAGATGCGTATCGCTTGGAGGCGCGTCCGGAGCCATTAGGCACGGCGGTCCGGCCCGGCAGCACGTCGATGTGGGGCGGCATTCGTTTGATCAACGGCTACAGCCCGATCCGGCCTTCTGGTGTCGCGCGCGAATTCGCGTTCGCCATTCACGGCGAGATTCGTCCCGACGTCGCTAACGCCTTGCTGGAACGCGAGAGTGGCGCCGATGGCATGCTCGCGCGAATCGGCGTCGACGGAATCATCGTCGCGAACGAGGTCGCGACGAATCCGCTGCCTGACACCGAATGGGAACTCGCGGTCACGACAAAAGAAGGCCGCGTGTTCCATCGGCGAGAATCTTTTCCGGTCGTTCGCTCGGTTACGGCGCTGGATTCGCGGCCTAACGAACAGTTCGCCACAGCCGACATTTCTCGGATCGAGAACCGCCGCAATCGGCTGGAAGCCGATGTGAAAATTCCACCGGGCGCCAATCCAGCAGTCCTGACATTTTCGCGTCCTTTCTTCAGCGGCTACCGCGCCCGCATCGGAGACCAGGAGCTGCGAGTGGATTCCTACTGTGGCTTGATTCCCACGATCGAAATCCCGGCGGGAACCAGTGGGCGGCTCACCATGGTTTATCGACCGGCCTGGCTTGTCCGCGGCGGCAGCGTCTCGATCTTGTGCCTGAGCATCGTGGCGGTAAGCGGCGTTCTGGCTATTTCCGGAAAGCGCCGGTCGTGATGAGCAGGATCAGCACTCCGATCATGAAAAGAAGGATCAGCCCGGAGATCGTTACGCCTGCGATCGCAAAACCTTTTCCGCCTACGGTACCCTGCGACTGCTTGATCTTGCGCAGAGCGATGATCCCCAGAATGAGCCCCGTAATTTGTCCCAGCAACATTAGCGGAATCAGGGAGGCGACGAGACTTCCGATCGCAAGTCCGCTGGCCGGAGGTGATGGGGAATTTGCAATGACAGTTCCGTTCGGAGCGATTACGCCCGGTCCGGTTCGCCTCGCCCAGGCCCTTACGTCTGGCAGCATGAGCATCACGATCAGCAGGATGCCGTAGAGAGTGAAAATTCCGCTGCCGACGTTGAAGTTCTCCTGCTGATGCAACCTGGGAATCGAGACCTGGCCGATTTCCGACAGATTGCTCATGATTCGGGCCGTCACGTTGCCGAGAAAAACCGCGGCGAACGATCCGAAAGCGAAGACCAAACTACAGGTGCGTCCCCAACGCCGTTCTTTGAGCAGACCGACGCCGCCCAGGAAAAGCACCGCTCCTAAAAGGCAGAACAACACACCGATCAAAACGAGCGGAACGAGGACGCCGTTGGACGCGCCGAGGGCGGCGAGGCGCGAGATCGATTTGCCGATGATGAAAAGGTTGACGAGCGCCACGAGCGGACCCAGGGCCAGATTCGCATAGGCCAGCTTCTTTAACCGTGAAGGCATGGGACAATATTTGAGAACGCTGCCTGGCTCGGTGTCGACCGCTCAGTCGTCGTTGATCTCGCTGACCGAGCGCTCCACGAAAAGCCGGTCCTTTTCGAGCTGCTCCTTGTCCGCGGGTTTGCAAACCGCGAACAGAACGTAATAGCGGTGCTTCCACGGAAATGCCGTGGCGCTGACGAACATCTCGTCGCCATCGCTGTTCTTTCCAGTCGCCGTCAGCATTTTTGCGCCGCCGTGTTCCTGTTCGTCGAATGCCTGGGAAAGCTTCGCGTCTGTGACGCTCGGCGTATTCACTTCGCGAAAGGAAAGGGAACGCAGCAAAAACGATTTCGCGAACTCGGGCAGGCCGTTCTTCGCCGCGGCGGCGTCTTTCACTTTTTCCCACGCCACCAGCGCCATCACGCTCTTCGGTCCCACGGCGAGATAAGTTCCATCTTTTCGGAAAGCCGACTTAAATCCGGCCGGAAAATCGAGTTCCATGACCGGTTTATCTTGTGGGAATAGAGCCGTCTCTGCGAATTCCTCGCCGAAAACAGTTCCACTCGTAAGTGCGAAACAGCCGGCCGCAACGAGCCAAAATCTCCTCCACGTTTTCATGCGCGCGATGCTCGCAAGATTATTTTTGTTCGGCAACGGTGATCTGCGAGAACGGCGAAATCTTCCGCGCCCCGCGATCGCCCAGCCACCATCGGCCCCAGGAAGCCCAATCCTCGTCGCTCTCTTTTTCGATCTGCGCCTCGATCTCCTTCCGCGTCCGGCTCGGGTCGGCCTTGATGATTTGGAAGACGCCGTTGTCGTCCAGATGCTGCCCCGCGAGTGTTTCCGCCAAAGTCAGTAACCAGCCCGGCGCCGTTTTGTTCCGTGGCAGAAGGTCCCACACGTAAACGCCCGCTTCTTGCGCGACGATCAACAGACGTTTCCCATCGGAACTGAATTGCGCGGATTGCGTGTCACCGCTTTGGAAAGGATCGGCGATCAACTTTCCTGATTCGGCATCCCAGATTCGAATCGCCTTGTCGGCGCACGCGGTGACGATTTGCCGCCCATCAGGACTGAAGCCGACGGAAGTGACCTGTGCCGGATGTTCCAACGGATCGGTCAGCGGCTTGCCGGTGGCGGCATCCCAAAGCCGCGCGGTGCGATCCTCCGACGCCGTTGCGATCTTGCTTCCGTCCGGGCTGAACCGAGCGGATGCAATGTTCGCGGTGTGACGCAAGGGCGCGCCGACCGCTTCGCCATGTTCGACGTCCCAGATTCGCACCGTGACATCGTCCAACGTCCAGGTCAGGAGATGGCGCCCATCCGGGCTGAACTCTCCCGAGCCAATGTAGGTGACGTATTCCCATTCAGTAATCAACGCGCCGCTGGCCGCGTCCCAAATCCGAATCCGTTTGTCTTCCGCCGAAGTCGCTATCCGTTTTCCGTCGGGGCTGAACGACGCCCACATCAATTTGCCTTCGTGCGCAAAAGGTTTCCCGATCAGTTCGCCGGTCTCCGCGTTCCAGATTTTCGCGGTCGTATCCTGGGACGCCGTCACCACGCGCGTGCCGTCGGCGCTGAAGTGCGCTGACATGACGAAGGTGTCGTGCGCGAGCGGCGCGCCCAACCGCCGGCCGCTGGCCACGTCCCAGAGCTGCGCGCTTTTTTCCGAGCGCGTGACGAGGCGGGCGCCGTCGGGGCTGAATTCCGGAAGTCCCTGGGTCGACTCGTAGTTCCTCGGAGCGATCCGAAGCTTGCCCGTCGTCGCCGTCCAAACCTGCACGGCTGTTTCGCCCATCGACTTTTGAGTCACCGCCATGATTTCGCTTCCATCGCGACTGAATTGCGCTGCCATGATTGCATCATCACCTTTGAGCCGCGTGGGCAACGCGGCGCCGGCGCGGACATCCCAAACGCGCCCCGTCACGTCGGATAACAGCGTCACCAGGGTCCCGCCATCATTGCTAAAGCCGGCCCACTGAACTTCGGCCGGATGAACAATCGGCTCGGAGATCGCCGCACCAGTTTTCGCATTCCAGATTCGCGCGGTCCTGTCGCTCGATGCCGTCACGATGCGCTTGCCGCGTTCGTCAAAGCGCGCCGAAGAAATCGTCGCGGTCTGATTCAACGGGGCCAGCAGCTGTTTTCCGCCCGGAACATCCCAAACGCTGAACGCCTTTGCAGATGCGACGAGCAATCGTTTCCCGTCCGGGGCGAACTCGAGCATGTCGCTGTTTTCGGCTGATTGCATCAGCGGCGGCGTAACCGGATTGCCGTTCTGTGCGTCCCAGACTCGGACCGAATTGTCCCGCGCCGCCGTGGCAATGAGTCGGCCATCCGGACTGAAGCGTAGCGCCATGACCTGGGCATTGTGGATTAACGGCGCGCCGGCCGGTTTTCCGGTGCGCGTCTCCCACAGATGAACAGCGGAGAGCAGTGTCGCCGCGATGCGATTCCCGTCCGGGCTAAAACGGATGAGGGTGATCGTTCCTTCCTGTGCCAGCGGCCCCTTTAACAACTTTCCGCTTTGCGCGTCCCACAGCGACAACGACTCGCCCTGCGCCGTCGCCAGCAGTTTGCTGTCCGAGCTGAACTCCGCTGTGTGGGTGTCGTTGCTCGTCTCCGCCAGGACCGCGACCGGTTTCCCGCTCTGTGTGTCCCACAAACGCATCGCGGCGCCGCCGACGCTGACGGCCCGCGTTCCGTCCGGGCTGAGAAAAGCGGCGGTGCTGTCGCCCCGGTCGCCGTACTTGAACGGCGGCTTGATCGCCGCGCCGGTCCACGCGTCCCACACCTGGGCAATGTGATAGTCGGAAAAAATAAACAGCCGGCGCTCGTCCGGGCTCAGGCTGAAAGCCCGGACGCTATCGGGATCATCCTTGAACATCGGATGCATCGGCGGCGCTTGCTTCTCGGCATCCCAGGTCGGTGCGTTCTTCCCGAGGATCGACTTCGCGCTTTCCGAGACCTCCGGGTCCGGCGGCAACTGGGCCGATTGGACTGGGCCTTCTCCTTTCAGGTACTGCAACGGCGCGGCGAAGTTCCGATAAGTCAGCAAAGTGGTTAACCGGAAAAGCGACGGTTGATTCCGCGGGTTGAACGACAGGCTGCGGGCGAGTTGCGCCAGCGCGTCCGAAACGCGCCCCGCCTCCAGCGATCGCGTCGCGGCCAGAAAATCGGATTGGCTCAGCGCGGCCCGGGTCTTGAGCAACGCTTCCTCCGCCCGCGATTTTTCCTTCTCCGCCTGTTCCTGCGCGAGCTGAGCGCGCGATTTCTCTTCCTCCGCCAGGCTCTGCGCGACTTGGGCATTCTGTTTTTGCCGCCAGGCGTAAACGCCGCCAGCCACCGCAAGCAAGCCGAGTATCACCACCACGGTCAGCCAGCGCCGAAGCGCGCGGGCCCGTTGCTTCGCCTTCTGCAACTGCATCGCCTTGTCGCGCGCCGTCAGGATTCCCAACGGCACCCCGAGCGCGCCCGCGATCACTTTCAGCTTCGCCAGCTCGAGCCGCTCTTCGTATTCCCGAATTTTTTGCGCGACCTCGCGCTCATCCATTCTTCCGTTCTTCAGCAGCGCTTCGCGATACGCCGCCGCCGTGGTCCATCCTTGTTCAGGCTGACCGCCCGGACGGGCATCGGCTGCGATCGGTTCCGTGCGCCGGCTCCAATCGATCGTTCCGTTTTCCGCGGCGACGCCGTAACGCAGCGGCTCCGGCAGGCATTCCGCTGCGCTGGGAATTCCGGACTTTTGTTTGCCGGCGTCGTCGGACACGTTCGGCTCGCCGTCAATCATCAGCGCGAGAATGCGGTCGCTGTTGCCGAGTTCCTTGAAGTAACGAATTTCCTCGGTCACAAAGCGCGATTCCGCGGCGCGCGGCGAGCAGATCACCACCAGGAGCCCACTCCTTTCCAGGGCCTGCTGAATGTTTCGGGTTAGGTCCGCATCCGCGGGCAATTCTTCTTCGTCGCGGAAGACTGGATACAAACTGGCGGGAATGGTGTCGCCCTTGTTGTTCTTCGTCCCGATGAGGTCGGCGGGAATCTCGTATCCTTCGAGGACCTGATGAAGCCAGGTGGCCCATTGGCGGCCCTGCTCCTTGTTATCTGCGTGCCGGTAACTGAGAAAGACCGCGTATCGGCGGTTTGAATTTACGTTCGCGGTCTCCATCGTTACTGCACCCAGAGCGCCAGGGCGAGTTCAGGAGAATTTTCGTCGAAAGACATTGTTACGAATCATAGTGGTCACCGCAATCGACCCGAGGGCGAAGCCGAATGTCAATGAACCTGCTATGGTCTTAGCCCATCGCGCCTGGCCTAACTCCGAAGCTGTCTCCCTCCAACTTCTGCCACTACGCTCTTTGACGATATACTCATCGTTGGGGTCCGAAGAAAAATAGGTCCGCGGTTCGACCCGGAGAGTCGGCCAAAATAGAAAACATAGAACAAGCAACGCAATTAGTACACTGAGCCAAGCTGCAATGACCGCTGCCCGGCGTGACGCAGTAGTCTTCGCCTGAATCCAGAGGGCCATAAAAATTACTCCAATCCACGCCCCGAAGGCCGTGCCGATCCCATCTACATAGAAGGTGCCACCTACCTTTCTTAGCCAAAGTATCACGATGGTCGTGATTAGTGGACAGGCCAGGAGCGAGACAACTGAAACGACACTCCATGGGAATCCGAGCCATTCTGTAGGTGGTGCTTCTGTTGGCCCTTGAGTCGGATCACTATTGTTCACAGGCTGTGACTCCTTGAGCCGGATCACTATGACAGGCGGTCACTTTGAGATCGCCAAACGTCACCGTTGTCATCGGATTTCTTCTTGGCACTGCGGTGCCCTAACTATGTCGACTGGAGTCGCTCCGCCTAATAGACGTCGCGTTTGTAGCGCTTGTCGCTTTTTAGTTTTTCGACGTACTCGTTCGCGGCGTCGGGATCTTTGCCGCCGTGTTCCGCCACGATCTTGCGCAAGGCCGCGTCGACATCTTTCGCCATCCGGCGGGCGTCGCCGCACACGTAGAAATGCGCACCCTCGCCGTCGAGCCATTTCCAAATCTCCGCGGCGTTCTCCATCATCCGGTCCTGGACGTAAACCTTTTTTTCCTGGTCGCGCGACCAGGCCAGATCGAGCCGGGTAAGGAAGCCGTCCTTCTGCATCTCATCGAACTCTTCCCGGTAAAAATAATTACAGGCGGCCTTTTGCGATCCGAAGAAGAGCCAGTTCTTTCCCTTCGCGCCGACGGCCTTTCGCTCCTCCAGATAAGCGCGGAACGGCGCGACGCCCGTTCCCGGACCCACCATGATGATGGGCGTGTTGCTATCTTCGGGCAGACGGAATTTCGAGACGTTTGGGAACACCGGGATCGGCACGTTGTCCGCGCGCTCGGCGAGAAAGCTGGAGCAAACGCCTTTGCGTTGCCGGCCGTGGCTCGTGTACTTCACCACGTCGATCGTGAAATGGACCTGGTCGGGGTGCGCCTTCAGGCTGGAGGCAATCGAATAGAGGCGCGGCTGCAATTTCGCCAGGACATCGACGAAATCCTGGGCCGAGATTTTGATCGACGGATGCTCGAGGAGGAAGTCGATCACTTCCATTCCCCAGAGATAACGATCGAGGTCTTCCTTGCGCTCCGGATCGAGGAGCTCGGTGATCAAGGGGGCGGCGCTGGCCCGCTCCGCGATCATCTTCAGAAATTTCGGCGTCGTTTGCGTGATGCGGCAATCGCGGAGCAACGCCTCGCGTAAAGTCGTCTCGCCTTTCGGGCTTTTCACTTTCTCATCGCCGCTGGCGCAAATGGCCTTGAGGATTTCATCGACGAGCGCGGGATCGTTCGTCGCCCACACCGTCATCGAATCGCCGACTTCGTAATTGAGCCCCCAGCCGGTCAGGTCGATTTCAAAATGCCGGGTGTCTTTGTCCGAACCTTCGCCGCAGAGGCTGCGGTTGACGGTTAGCTTTCCCGGGAATGGATTTGTGCGGGTGTATTGGGACGCCGGCTTCGGAGCGGCGGATGGAGTTTCAGTCGCCATAAGTTTTCTTTCTGCGACCGGGATCGCCGATCCCGGCTACAACTACGGACCGTCGTTGCCGATCGCGAGAGTCGGGCAAACGTCCATCGCGCGCTGGGCCGCCCCGGTTTCCTCTTCGTTTTCGGGCTGTTTGTAAAAATAAACGTAGGTCTCGTCGTCGTTGTATTTGAGAAGGTTCGGCGCTTCGTCGAGGCAGACCCGGCAAGGCGTGCAGGTGTTATCGACATACCAGGCGCCTTCGGTGTTTTCGGGCAGTTTGTTTGCTTTATCGGCCATGGGGGAATTTTTACCTGAAAAGGCTTGGGCGCCGCAATGTCTTTCTCGTGGCATGTCGCCGAGCATCAAGGAGCGGCGATTTGTAATCGCCGACGGATAAGACGGCGGTTTTAAACCGCCGCTCCTTGAAGTCGCCCTACTTTCGGGGCGGGCTCGGACCTCCGATGGGACTTGGCTCGATATCCGGTGCGTAATCGAGTGGCGGAGTTGGACTGACCGTTGCCGGCGGTTCCGGTCCCGGCAATGGAGTTAGCATCACGCCGCCCTTCGTCATCAGCTTGCCGTTGCGCGCCATCACGTCTTCCACGCGATACAAACTTCCCCAGCGCCGGCCATCCTTCGAATCGACCGATTCGGAATGGAGATAGAACTTTTCCATCTCATCGAGATGGAACGGCCGTGAACCGCGCCGGCCGAACACGACGGTCTGCCCGCCAGTTTCATCGACGACGCGATCCCGTTCGAGTCCGCGCGAAACCGCGATCGCTTCGCCTTTCGTCGGATAGGACGCGATCAATCTCGGGTTCGGCCGCGGACTGAATCCCTGCGCGCCAGGCACGGTGTCGGGCGAGATGAGCTGCACGACGCGCAATCCATTTCGTCCGTCGGCCACGAGCGCGAACTGCGAGGCGCTCACGCTCCCGATCTGCACCGCGCGCGTGTCGTTGAGCTGGCCATCGGCGTTGAACATCTGGTCCAGGTGCGGCCGCTCGGGATTCTCCACGTCGATGATGGCGAGGCCTTCGGCTCCATTCGCCACGTAGGCGTAGGTCCGCGCGACATAGAGCCGTCCGGGATTTCGCAATCCCACGACCGCTCCGCGGATCGGTTCCGGCCGGTACGGATCGGTGATGTCGAGAACCTTGAGACCTTCGCTGTCGGTCACGAACGCGTAACGGAACTGGATCGAAACGCAGTGCGGGTTGCGCAGGAAATCGCCGGTGTATTGGCCGCCGAGTTTCGGATGCATCGGGTCGGTGCAATCGATCACGAACAATCCGCGCGGCGTCGTCATGTAAAGGCGGTGGCCAGCCGCGGTGACAAAGCTCGCGCCGGTCAAAGCGCCGTCCGGATTATAGGTCACGTCGCGCTTCAGGAAATTATTGTCCGGATTTCCGTCGACGAGCGTCGCGACATTCGAGCCGACGAGTCCTTCTTCGCGGTCGGACACGTAAACGAACGCGTAAAACATATCGATCGGCTGCTCTTCGTTTTCCGGAATCCGGACGCGCGCCGGATCGAGCGCGAGCGTGCTGGGTAGCGCGACGGACGTCGCATACTTCGTGTTCACGCGCGTGCGCTGGCCGAGGGGCGAAACCGGCGCGCTCACGATGCGTTCCGAGAATCCTTTCTGGTCGATGTTCGCTACGTCGAACACTTCGAAGCCGCCCGGGCCGTTCGCGGTGTAGAGATATTCGCCACGCAGAACGAGGTCCTGGATGTCGTGCCCGCTGTGTTCCTGCGCTTCCTTCAGGATCGCGCCGGCTTCGAGATGCTTCCGGTAATTATCCGGGTAGGCGAGCTTGTGGAGGTGGCTGCCGATTGCGGCCTGCGGTTCGTCCGGTTCCGTCCAGATGACGGCGTGCAATCCTTCGCGACCTTCGCCGACGTAAGCGTAGCGTCCGAAGAAATTCACCGTGCCGGTGCCGAACCCGAGGAGCTGCGTCATCCAGGCATTGTTGTCGTTGTTCCTTGAGAGATGGCAGTCCGTGCAATTCTTCGTCGTGCCGACGCTGCTGGTCGTGTGCGGGAAGTGCGGGTTGAACGCCTGGCCGCTGTAACCTTCCGCCGAAAAAGTCTGCGCCTGCGAATACACCCACTCGCGATTCGCATTCTGTGAGCTGACAACGACCGCGCTCGAAGATCGGATCACCGCCATCCGGTTCTTCTTCACCGTGCCGTCGATCCCGAGCATGAAAACGTCGTCGCGCACGACCTGCGGATTGTAGGTGGTGTAATTGCGGTCCGTGACGCCTTCGAATTTGTTTTGCGGCACGCGCTGGTTCGCCTTCATCGGCAGGTGGCAACCGAAACAACTCGTCGCCCACGACGTGTGGCAGATCTGGCAATCCATCGCGCTGTTGTCGTGCGCGAGATGGATTCGGTTGTAGTCCTTGTTGTCGGCGGTGGTTGTCTGGCCGGGATCGGCGATCCCGGCTACAGAGCCGCCCCAGGTTCTTCCGTCGCGCCGCAGAGTTTTCGCGTAGGCCGACTTCGGATTGTAGTGTGAGGAGAGGGGATCGACCGTGTCCATTGTCTGCGGAATTTCCCAACGCACATCCGGCGCCATGACCGATTGCTGGTAAAGTTTCGTCCCTTCCCAAACGAAACGCGGACCCCACGGTGTATTGCTTGTGTTCGCCAGGTCGATCGCGCCGCCGTTTCCGGTCGTGATCAGCGATGGCCGCTGATTGACGGTGCCATGGCAATCGATGCAGTTGATCGTCGTTGCATTGCGCGGCTCGCCGTAAAGCATTCCGTTGCCATGCACGTCGACGTCGAAATGGCAGTCGGTGCATTGCATTCCGTGCGCGATATGGACGTCCTTGAGGTGCACCGCCTTCGCGAACTTCTGCGGGTCGCTGTCCGGGATTTTATTGTCGTGAAGGTCGAGCAGATTGCCTTTACGATCGTGCTTGAAGATCGCGCGGAAGACCCAGCCGTGACCGTGGTAGTCGGCGAACTGCGTGTGCTTCAGCTTCGGATTTAGTTCCGAGACCTTGTCGAGAAACTCCTTGTCGCCCCAGAGCCCTTTCGCGGCGGCCGCTTCCGGATTGCTTTGCGTTTCGATGACCAGCTCGTCGTCCGTCGGGTTCCGCTGCTCCTTCGGATACATGAATTCGCCGTCCGTTTCCTGGTCCCACCAGGTGTAACCGAGATACGGATTCACGAAGAGGTTCCCCTGGTGCATGTGGCAGTTCATGCATTGGCTCGACGGGATCGAGCGCGTGAACTGGTGCATGACCGGATGCCCGCGCTCCGTTTTCGGAATTGTTTTGTCGGCGGTAAACGTAAGCCCCTGGTGACCATACTTGCTCCACCAACCCGAGTTCGTCGGCGACCGATCGTTCGCGTAAACGACGTGACAGGCCGAGCAACCGCTCGAGCGGTAATCGCCCGCGTGATCGTTCGAGCCGAGGAAACCGAGCAGCGGATCGTGCAGCCGTGTCTTTTGAATGCCGAGGAAAACCGGATCCGTGCGGTTAAGGGTGCCAAGCCCGCGCTCGGACAATCGCCGGAGCGGTTTGCCATTCGGTTCTTCCGTCGTGGGAATTCCGAGCTGCAATTGTTTTTCGCCGCCTTTCTCGAAGATGCGCAGGATGTTCCCCGGATTACTCAGGTTGAACCGCGGGACCGGATCGAGAAACGGCAGGATGCCGTGGACCTTCGTATCGTTAGGCGTGACCGGCGTGTAATTGTTCAGGCGGAGCGGAGCGCCGTCCGCGCCGTAAGCCTGGCCGAACCGATAATTCTTCAGCCAATAACCGCTGTTATTATAGAGCGCGGCGCCCCAGAGCATCGCGCCATGATTCATCATGCTGTGATCGACGCGGTTGATGATGTCGTCGTGACAAAGGCCGCACGCCTGCTTCGCCGCGCGCAGATCGCCGGGATTCATGAAGCGAATGAACTCAGCCGATTCGTGGTTCAGCCAGACATTCGAATTCGGCGGGTTCGCCGACGTTTTCCAGAATTCCTTGTGCCGCGGCGGCACGTGCGCCTGCTCTTTCGCCAGCCCACGTGCCGGATTTCCGCCATGGCAATCGGTGCAACCCAGAACCACGTGCGACGCCTGGTGCATCGGCTCCACGCCGTTGTGGCATTGAATGCAGCCGGCACTTTTCGCATCGGCGGCCGCCTGCGATTGATCGATCAAGTTTTGTTTCGGACGGGCCGCAGGTTTCGTGACGGAGAAATCTGGTGGAAGCGTAGTCGCCGGTCCGTAACCGGAAGTCGTTTCCTCAGTTTGAGCTTTGAGGGAATAGGCCGCCGCTGCCAGAACCACGACGCCGCCCACGAGTAAACGTCCAACGTCCAACGTCCAACGTCCAACGTTCAACTTGGGAAAGCGGAAGCGCGAGTTCATCGCTTGTTTCGTTTCGCGGTGCGAATGCTCGCAGCGAAAATTTTGATCAACGCTTCTGTCTCTGTGATGAGTGGATCAATCTTTCGAGGCGGGACAAGAGGAACGCGATGGACCAGACGCAACCATCGTCGGGCTTCCCGAATCTCCTTCAGGCACAGACCCAGTTTGTGAATGAAATCCTTCCGGGATTCCGCTCCTTGGACCTCTCCGTGGTTCGCGAGCGGCGAAGTTCCGCAACGCAAGAGTTGGTTCGCCACGTGGCGCCCCGCCGGACTAGCCGGCAACGCATCGACCAATCGAATGATCCGAACCGCGTATTCAAGCAACCGTTCCTCAAGATCAAACCTTGTTTCGCCAGCGGTCGCTGCGCTTTCCTCTCTTCGTTGGACGTTGGACGTTGGACGTTGGACGTTGAACGTTCTGCCTTTAGAACCCTCGCCGTAATCCACGCCCGGTTCCTCCCTCACGCTCCCAATTCTCTTCTTCATCAATACGTCAGCGTCAGCGTCAAAATTCCGCTGTATAAAAAATCATCCACCTTCCCCGCTCCCGGTCCCGGATAACCGAAAACCGGGTTCGTGTTCGCGCGGTAAATGTCCTTGTAACCTTGGCCGGGAATCAAGAACCCCGCGCCGGCAGTGAGGATAATGTTGTTCGTCAGCAGCGGCCGGTATTGAACTCCCAGACTGCAATCGAGCCCGATCGCGTTACTCGTGTGGTTCGTCACTAGCACCTGCTTGATCACTTCCGTCTCGGCCATCCAGATGTAATTCACGTTCACGAACGCCTTCAGCTTTGGGGTGATGTCGGCGTCGTTTCCGTAACCGACGATGATCGTCCCCGGATTCACGAAGTTCGACTGGCCTTCGCTTTTACTCGTGCGCAGATCGATCACGAGACTGTCGCGCTGCTTAAAGTTCACCGACGTGCCGCCGAGGTTGAATCCCTGGTGCACGAAAAAGCTGAACGGCCCGCCGACGAAAAACGGCTTGTCGAAAATCGTATCGAACCCGGTCGCGTTCGAGTCGCGCGGATTGCTATCGCCGCTGGCGTAAAAGCCGGAGAGCTTGAACCGCAGCCAATCCTTGTCGATCGACAACTCGAGCGCCGCCATCTGCGCGTTGATCGATACCCGCCGCTGCGCGATTCCGTTGAACCCGTCTTCGCCCAGCGCCTCGTAAAACGCGTGGGTGATGTTCAGCCGGCCGATGTGGCCGTCGCCCGTCCAGCCGAGGTAATACGACTGCACGTAATGATCGCGCACCGCGCCGATCGGCGCCGGCCGGGTAATGAAATCGTTCTGGTCGTAATGCCGTGACGCTTCATCGAAATTCGCGTGGAAGCTGAGTTGCGCGGTGTAACCCTTCGCCAAAAAATCCTGTCGAAAAACATTGAGGATAATGATGCGCTGATCGCGCGCGTCGAACTTGTTCAGGTCCGAGTAAGTGTCCTTCTCGCGCATGTCGAACGCGATCGCGTTGTATTGCCAGCGGTTGTTGTCGTAGTTGCCGAAGAGCCGCAGGCCGAGATTCGAGTCGTTGAAAATGAAGCCGCGGAAATCGCTTACGAACGGCTGGATGCCGAAGCGAGACGAAAGAAAATCGTAATTGTTCGTCAGGTCGCGGATGTGGATTTCGCCGAACGCTTCCTGGAGCGCATACCAATCTTTTTGCCGCGTCGTGTAACGCGAACCCGCGAGGTCGCCCGGCAGCCGCGTCAGGCCAGGCCCGAGTCCGGACGTGGGATCGCCGAAGGGCGGAAAGGTGGGGACGGGCGCCGGCCCCGTAAAACCCGGGCCGCGCGGATCGGGATCCAGCGCATTATTTTCCTTCACCCGGATGTAGTTCTGGTTCGCGACGAACAAAAGCCGCAGCGCCCAGACGACCGGCTTGAACGCGGTTTCGCCCTTGAACAAATCGATGCCGATCGAGAAATCGTTCGAGAAAAAGAGTTGGTCGCTCCGGCCGAAAAACTCGGAGCTGTTCGGACGCGCCGTACTTACGCCGCTCGGGATGGGAAGCTTGCGCGCTTCAAACTGGAAAAAATCGTTCAGCGTCAGGTTGAGAAAAATGTCCTGCCCGATAATCGGCGCGTCGCCCTTAAGCGTGCTCTGCAGATACGGATGCCAGAAGCGCAACCGGCCGGTTTGATACGGCGTCTCAGTGCGCGGATCGGCATAACGTTGCCACTGGCCGAACCCGATGAACCAGCGGTTCGATACTGGCTGCGATCCCGGCAGAAGTCCGACGCCGTTTTCGGAATCCGGGTACTCTTCGTAATCAAGCTTGTGCCGCTCCGGCGTCATCTCGCGCACTCCGCGGCGCGGAAGTCCGAGCGAACGCGGCGCGGCGCCGCCGTCGTATTCCGGTGGCTGCAGCAGGATCGGCGGATACAGGTCCGGAGGCTCAATCGGTTCGAGGAGATTGCCGCCGCCCGGATCGGGATTGAATTGCGACGGGGGCAGCGGTGTTTCGAGGATCTGTTCCTGGCCGAAAAGATAACGACGACCCCGCCGCCACCGCGGCCTTACCCGGTAGCCATTGATTTGCACATCCGCGCCGCGCTGTTCGCGAACGATTTCCACCGTCGCGTCCTTGCTATCGCCGAGGTCGATCTCAACCACACCGGTTTTCCGCCGCGCCGGCTTTGTATAAACGGTGGCGTCCTTGTTGTCGCCCAAGTCGATTAGGAGGGGGGCATTCTTCTTCCGGGCCCGCAACCGTGGATCTCCGTTTATTTCGACCCGCGCCCCCTCGTTTGCCGCCGGACTATCATCGCCTTCCAGGCGGAGGTTGCCTCCCACGAGAGCCAAAATGGCGAGGCCCCAAAGCAGGCGTCTGCTTCGCGCACCGCTCATTGGCCGAGACGAAGGCATAGGGAGGCGAAGAATGCCGGAAACGCCTTGGCATTAGCAAGCCTAAGGGCCGCGCGGAAAAAGGCGCGGTCCCCGCGCACTCCTGCTCCTGATCTTGATC
>JBEEHI010000114.1:0-4033 GCA_041167305.1 Verrucomicrobiota bacterium | reverse complement strand
CGATGGCTTGCCGGACATGATTGAGAGCGGCGGCCTTGTCGCCAAGAAAGGTTTCGCTCCAGGCCAGGGCATTCAGGAAATCGGCGTTATCAGGCTGAGCGCGCAAGCCCTCTTCGTAGAAATGCTTTGCTGTCTGGTAAGCCCTGGCCGCGGCGGCGGCATCGCCGGCGTGTCGTTGCAGGTCCCCGAACCAATTCTCAAAAGAACCGAGAGATGTGCCTAGTTCGCCCGGTTTTTCCAACTGTGTCTTCATCATGGCGATGGCGGAGTCATATTTGCGCAGGAGGATCGCATTTTCTTCGATCGCGCTAACCAGAATAACATCGCCCTCGGCCGGTTGGAGACCGTCGAGAAACGTCTGAGCGCGTGCGATGTCACCGCTCAGTTGAAAGCTCGCGGCCAGAAAGCTCAGGACCGTCGTGTTTTTGGGATTTAAATCACGCGCGCGCGCGAGGTGCTTCTGCGCCGTCGCAGCATCACGCCTGGCGAGATCGCCCAGGGCCGCGTCCGTCAGGAGGAAAACATTTTGCGGATCGAGCTCGATCGCCTGTGCGTAGAGCGCGCGGCTGTCTTCCCAATGTCCCTGGCGGCGAGCAACCCCAGCCAGAAGCTCCGGCGCCACCGAATTGTTAGGGAACGCCCGCCGCACGGCTTCATAGTGAGTCTTCGCACCTTCGTAATCGCGTTCGACCGCATAATGATAAAAGCCGTTGGCCAGTTCAGTTTCGGGCAGGTTCGGGCCGAGTTTTGTCGCCATCTCGAGCGCATGGTGGACCGCCTCCCGGCGCTGCGGTGATTGGTCGAGATTAAGGAAAACCAAGCCCTGCTGCCGGCACAAGTGCGCCCAAGCCAAAGCGAAATCCGGATCGAGCCGGACCGCATTTTCGAACTCCTTGATCGAATTCAGCACGCTGTGGCTGAAGTCTTCGATGCCGCCTTCGAAGACAAGCCCCCGCAAGTAGGCCTCGTAAGCCTCTGTATTGTTCGTCGGCCTGGCATTCAGTTCCTGCTTTTCCGAACCAGTCAGGGTAGCCTTTAGTTGGTCCGCTATGGCACCCGCCACTTCGCCTTCCACGGCGAAAATATCGTCCAGCTTGCGATTGTAACTTTCCGCCCAGAGATGTTCGTCGGTGGCCGCGCGGATCAGCTGCACATTGATGTGGACCGCGTTGGTTGCTTTCTGGACGCTGCCTTCCAGAATATTTGCCACGCCGAGTTGGCGCGCGATTTCGGGAAGGTTTTGCGGACTACTCGCATAATGCGCAGTCGAAGTGCGCGAGATAACCTTGAGCGCGCCGACTTTCGCCAACCGAGTGAGAATCTCGTCCTGAATGCCTTCGGCGAAATAGGCATTGTCCTTGTCGCTGCTCAGGTTTTCGAACGGGAGGACCGCGATTGATTTTGGATTGACGTTCGCCTGATGCTCGTTAGGCGAAAGAGCGGACTGTCGCCGAGGGGAAAGAACAAACTTGTCGACGGCGAAATAGCCGAGCGCGAGCACCAGCACCGCGATTATCATGCGATCCATGCGTCGTCCGGTCTGCGGAGCGATCGATTGTTCGAGCGGAACCTCTTCGTCACGCTTCAAGCCTTGCGGCGTCAGTTCGAAGACCCAGCTAAAGATCAGTGCCGGGACAAATCCGATCACCAAGAGAATGACAATAGTGCGAGGGAGCCAATCGGGTGCGCCGAACATTGGGAGGATCGTTCCAGCCACTTGGACGATCAACCAAGCACCGACCAGATAAAGTCCAGCCATGCGCACAACATTGCGACGCTTCAGCTCGGCGAAAAAATTTCCCCGGTTCATTTTTCTTTTTGCTGCAGCAGCTGCTGAAAGCGCGGGTCTTTGCGCAGCGGGTCCCAGAACGGATTAAACTTGAGATCGGCGCGGGTAGTTCCTGCCGGCACTTCGAGGAGGTGGGGGAGAGCTGCGATCGCGGAATCGAGATCGCCGAAGTGCGCTTGTATCTGCGCCAGCACAACCTCGGCGGCCGGCTTATTGACCGCGTCGGTATCGTAATCGGCCACGGCTTGCCTGGCCTGCGCCAGTGCTTTCTCCTTTTCGCCCAGGCCGGCGTAGGCAAGCGCGAGGGTGGAAGGAAGGCCATTTGCTTCCGGCGCGACGACTGTGTCCGGGGTCGGCTTAATCACCGAGACTACCTGGGTGAAGGTGCGCAAAGCATCCGCGTGATGCCCGGTCCATTCCTGGCAAAATCCCATGTCGACCACAAAGATTTGCGTAAATGAGGTGAAAGGTTGACTTGGGGATGCCGAGTCGAGCTTTCGCTTCGTGCGCTCATTCAGTTTGTCGTAACGACGCTCGTAAAGATCCTGCTCAATTTGGATCGAGATAAAAATATCGTCCGTCGTTGCAGGCGGCACTTGGGCAAGAATCGCCGAAGCTTCCGGCAATCGTCCCTGCTGCTGGAACACATAGGCTTTGCCGGTGAGCGCGCCCAGCTCGCCTGGAGAAATTTGTAGCGCGCGATCGAGCGCTACCAGCGCTTCGTCATAGCGGCGGCGGTAGACGAGGAACTCAGATCCTTCCGAAACAAAAAGCTGAACATTTTGCGGATCGAGTTCCGCCGCCTTTTTGTAGTTAACGGCAGCATCGTCCCAGCGTCCGAGCCGCCGTTGGACATAAGCCATGTATTGATAAACCAGCGCGCTGTTCGGCAGGCGCCGGCGCGCCTCATCGTAAGCTTGCAAGGCGCCGGCGAAATCGCGTTGCACACGGTAGCGATAAGCTCCCTGCGCGACCCATGCTTCAGCTAACTCAGGCTGTAACGCACTCGCCTTGTCCGCCGCTGCCTTCACGTTTGTGGCCGAATTCGTATTTACATCGATGCCGTTGAAGAAGAGAAAGCTTTGGATAACGGCGAGCCGCGCCCAGGCCAGGGCAAAATTCGAATCGAGCTCGACCGCGCGCTTGTAGGCAGCCGCCGCTTCGGCGTAGGCATTATAGCCATAGCGATCGTGCTCGATCGACAAGCCGCGCAGGTAGGAGTCATAGGCCGCGAGGTTTTCCGTCGGCTTTTCGGCCACGGCTTTCTGTTCGGCCCCGGAGAGCTTCGCTTTTAGTTGATCGGCAATGGCGCTCGCGACTTCGCCTTCCACGCCGAACACATCATCCAGTTTGCGATTGTAACTCTCCGCCCAGAGATGCTCGTCGCTGGCCGCGCGGATCAGCTGGACATTGATGTGCGCGGCGTTGCCGATTTTCTGCACGCTGCCTTCCAGAATATTTGCCACGCCAAGTTGATTGGCGATCTCGCGCAGGTTATCCGGCGCGCTTTTGTATTTCTGGGTGGAGGTGCGCGAAATCACCTTGAGCGCGGCGATCTTGGAAAGACGTGTCAGGATCTCGTCCTGAATCCCTTCGGCAAAGTAAGCGTTCTCCTTGTCGCTGCTCAGGTTCTCGAACGGCAGGACGGCGATGCTCTTCTCCGGCGCTGTAGCCGCCTCGGTGCGAACCGCACTGGCATTTTGTCGAGGCGCTGAGGGCGCGTTGCGATTCAGTAGCTGAAACACGAGCAAGCCAGCCGCGATTACCGCCAGGACCAGAGTAATCCCGACAATTTTTCTTCCGGTGTGACGAGTGATCGACTTGTCAACTTCAACTTCCGATTCGCGCTTGATCCCTTCCGATGTGATCTCGAAGGCCCACGAGAACGCCAGGGCGATGGGAAAGCCGACGGCAAGCAGCACCATCAGGATCTTCATGGCGGCGGGCGGCGCGTCGAAAGTGGGAAACACGATCGAAGCTACCTGGATGAGGAGCCAGCTAACTACCGCATACGCGACCGCGACCTTATAGACGTTGCGCCGCTTCAGCTCGGCGAAAAAATTTTGCGAAGCCATGGTCGACTACTTGTTAGCCCCGATCTGCTCTTTGCCGGCGAGCAGTTGTTGGAATTCCGGGTCGTTGCGGATCGGATCCCAGACCGGATCAAGTTTCAGGCGATTAATGGAAACAACTGCGCCCGCAGGGATGGAGAGGAGACGGCGCAAGATGACGATCGCGTCGCGC
>JBEEHI010000113.1:0-5099 GCA_041167305.1 Verrucomicrobiota bacterium | reverse complement strand
GCCCACGTGATCCAACTTATACTACGGGCCGGGTGAATCACGCGGACGTATCGGCTTTACCTGGCTGGTGGTTGGATGCCATCCAGGCCGTATAGGTCTTCCGAGGCAAAGAAGGTGTAATCGCGCTGGGCGCGCTTCAAAGCTTCATCTCCCAAATCCACCACGAGATGCCCCAGAGCGCGCCGCACCTGGACCCGTTGTTCCCTTGGCAGTTGCTGCTTTTCCGCGAACTCAAGCCATCTCACCGAACAATCGATGACCCAGGGATACCAAAGATACTTGATTAGGCGGCGTCCGACTCCTTCATTGCCATCAAACCGCGTGTAGGGAGCGAGAAACTCTCCGCCATTCACCGGGAAGCTCAGGTCGCGCCGGGCGAACAGCGCCAGTTGCCGGGGAATCTCATTCAGGATGGCGGGAGGTATGACAAAGTCCGGGAGCGCCTGCTTCGTTTGCAGAAGCTCGGCAAAAATCTGGATGGTCAGGCCGTCGTAAATTTCGAGCGTGTCCTCACTCATACCGCGCCACCCGGGCGGCTCGCCTTTCGGATCGAAATGATCGACCAGCCATTGGGCCGTCTGCCTGATAAGCTGATCGCGCTTCTCTACGCTCCCTTCCCAGGCCAGGCCGGACTCATGACCTTGTAACAAGGTTAACAGGGCCAGCGTAGTCGAGTATAGGTGGTGCTTGCCCGGATCTTTCTGCGACGGAAGCATGTTCCAGCCGCCGCTATTGGTAGGATGGTATTCCTTTAGAATCTCCTGGACGTATTCGTAGTGCTTCAGGACAGCTTCGCGCTCCTTTCCTTCGAGAAGCCCGGCCTTGCCGAGGGCGGCGCCTTGCGCGGCTGCAATCCAAAGAACAGGCGTTGACTTGTCGTATTCGACGCCATCCAGGTCGATCCAGCGATAACGCCGGTGCGGCTGGTTGATTTCCAACGAAGACACGAAAGGCGTTTCCAAGGCCGGGAGAAATTCGCGTTGCGCTTCCGGGTAATCCGGCATCCGGCAAATGCCAAACAGGGCCTGTGAATGCGCCCAGATCTCGGAGGTGCGATTCACATTAGGCGGCGCGGCCGAGATCCAGTTTTGTTCGAGTCTTTGCCGAAAGACGTTCAACAGTTTGCCGCGTAACCGCGCCGCCGTCGCCCGAATCGTAGAATCCGAATGCACGCGGCGAAACAGTGATAGCTCGTGCCGGTCGAGATTGGTCCTGATTGTTTCGCCAGCCGGAACATTCACGCCTACATCGGCGACACCGAGGTATGCCAGGGTAAGGCCTACGATGGCCGCCGCGACTAACGCAGCCAGTCGAATTCGTCGGTGGAGCTGGCGCTGGCGTTCGCGCTGGCGCAGTTGGTCGTAAGATACGCCGACAATCCCGGCGATAAGCTTCAACAGCGCATTGCGTTTCCCGTCTTTGCCTTCCCGTGTGTCCGCCGCAATCGGTTCCGCCGGTTCGTCGGATAACTCACCCTTCTCGTTGAGTCGGACCAGGACAGCTTTTGGAAGGCATTCGAGAAGGCCCGAGTCTGCCGGTGCATTCGGTTCTCCATCCACGATCAGGCAGAAGACGCGGCCTTCGCGGCCCATGCTTTTGTAAAGCTTGATCTCTTCGTTGACCCAGCGGGAGGCGGCGGCGCGGGGCGAGCAAATCACGACGAGCGCACGCGAGAGCCGCAAGGCGTTCTCAATATTTTCCCCGAGGCTGGACGAGCTGGCTAACTCTTCACGATCGCGAAAAACCGGGAACACCCGCTTCGGCACGGCGCCTTCTGGTCTGGCGTTTCGGACCAGTCGAGCGGGGAGACGATAAGTCTCCAGCGCCGCGTGCAGCCAATCGCCCCATTTCGCGTCCGCATGGCTGTAGCTGATGAAAGCCCAGTAGCGGAAATCTTCGCTGTCCGAAGAGTTCACGTGCCCTCTCGGCCTTGTCGCTGGAAGATGTTCGCCAGTTCCGAACAGGCAAAGCGCCGCATCAATCTCTTCTCTTTTCGTCGAAGTCGATTAGCTC
The DNA here is from genome assembly GCA_041167305.1 of Verrucomicrobiota bacterium. Lineage (GTDB taxonomy): Bacteria > Verrucomicrobiota > Verrucomicrobiia > Chthoniobacterales > UBA10450 > AV80. The sequence continues at coordinate 3,086 of JBEEHI010000113.1, read as the reverse complement.
GGGGATGGTGGCGATGTCTGTTCGGTCGGCTATCCCACATTTTTGCTTCTGCTCTTCCAGGAGCGGCGAAGCAAAATCGTTCCAGCCGAGTTTGGAGGCAAAGCCGTTCCAGACCAGCAAGTCGCCTTCATTGAGCCGGCGCCCATTCGCATAGCACCATTCCAGGATCTCCTCATCGGTCCCGCCCTTGAGCACGCGCTGGCGCAGGACGCCATAGTTCATGCGCAGGAAATTCGTGCAGACGCCGTCCGCCGACTTTGGTCTGCCCAGATTGGCGTGATAATCCTCCGGCAACTCGCCGCGATCGTGCAGACGAATCTTGTCCAGCATCCGCGGGAAATACATCATGCCGCCGGTCATTTCCTTCGGGCTTTTCGGATACGTGCTCATGCCTGCGACTTAATCGCAGTTTCACCGACCTCGCAAACCGCTCGTCCCCCTATTCGTTTTGACTTTGTCCGCGTCGATGCGCGACAGTCCGCCATGGATTGCCCGTTCAAGACCGGCGAGGAGCCCGCCTACTACGGCAGTTACCTTGCGGTCGAAAAGCTTCTCGCCTTGCAGGCACCGCTCAGCCTTATCGAAGGGAAGCTCCATGCCCACGACGAGATGCTCTTCATTATCGTCCATCAAACCTACGAGCTCTGGTTTAAACAAATCCTGCATGAGTTGGACGCGTGCTGCGCCGTCCTCCAGAAACCATCGGCGGATGATGACGGCCCGGACATGAACGTGGTGGTGCATCGTTTGAAACGGATCGTGGAAATCTGGAAGCTCCTGAACCAGCAGGTGGACGTCCTGGAAACCATGACGCCGCTCGATTTCCTCGATTTCCGTTCGAGCCTCGAAGGCGCGTCCGGCTTTCAAAGCACCCAGTTCCGGCAAATCGAGGCGACCCTCGGGCTGCGGATGGAGAACCGGTTCCGGCCGGATTACTACAAGCACACCGAGATGGGCGGCTTCAACCCGGCGGACTATCAGACGATCATCGAGGCAGAGAAGGCCGACTCGCTCCTGCGACTGGTCGAGCAATGGCTCAAACGGATGCCATTTTTCGGCGATGCTTTCTGGCAGAAGTGGGATGGAGAGGACGCGGACGCGGCCAACACCGTGACGCCCAAGTTTTGGAAGCGCTACCGGAAACTCTATGAAGCCAGCCTGTCGGAGCGTGATGAAAGAACCGATCTTCTGGGCAAGTTCGACGAGCTATTTTTTGGCAAGGGCGCCGGTGATTTTTCGCCGGAAGCCCTGCGCGCGGCTCTGTTCATCATGCTTTATCGCGACGAGCCGCTCTTCCGTCTGCCCTTCGCGCTGCTGAACAGCTTGATCGAGATCGACGAGCAACTGGCGAACTTTCGTTACCGCCATCTCCAAATGGTTCGCCGAATGATCGGCACAAGGATAGGAACCGGCGGCAGCAGCGGTGAGCAATACCTCCAAGGCGCCGTGAATAAGAACTACATCTACAAGGAACTTGCCGGTATCATTACTTTCCTGATCGAAAGGCGGAACCTTCCGCAGTTACCGGAGAGGCTCCATCAAGCCTTACGTTTTAGCGCCAGGTAGCTCGAATCTGGATTGTAGGGCGTTTCTGTGAAACGCCACTGAGAAATGAGGCGCCTGACACAGACGCCCTACAATTATGATCGGTTCAACTACACCAATCCCTGGTCCATCATCGCGTTCGCGACTTTGAGGAAGCCGGCGATGTTCGCGCCATTCACGTAGTTACCCGGAGTTCCGTACTTTTCCGCGGTGCGATGACACACCTCGTGGATAGTCTTCATGATATTGAAGAGACGCCCGTCCACTTCCTCGCGCGTCCAGGAAATGCGCATGCTATTCTGCGCCATCTCCAGACCGGAGGTGGCCACGCCGCCGGCATTCGCGGCCTTCCCTGGGCCAAAGAGGATACCAGCTTTCAGGAACTGGTTCACTCCGTCGATGGTCGTCGGCATGTTCGCACCCTCGGACACGGCAAAGACACCGTTCTTTAAGAGGTTCGCGGCGTCCTTACCGTTGATCTCGTTCTGAGTCGCGCTCGGGAAAGCGCAGTCCGCTTTGTGATCCCAGAGCGGGTTATGATCGAGCTTCTGATCTACCGGAGTGAAGGTCGCTCCTTTGAACTTATCTGCGTATTCGTTGATTCGCCCCCGCCGGTTGTTCTTCAGATCCATGACGAAGGCAAGCTTGTCGCGATCGATTCCTCCTTCGTCGTGAATGTAACCGGTGGAATCCGAAAGCGTGACCGCTTTTGCGCCTAGCGAGATAAGCTTATCCACGGTGTATTGCGCGACGTTGCCGCTGCCGGAAACAAGGCAAGTCTTGCCTTTCAGTTCTTCCTTGCGCGTCTTCAGCATCTCCGCGGCGAAATAAACCGCACCGTAACCGGTAGCTTCCGGACGAATAACAGAGCCACCCCAGGTGAGACCCTTGCCGGTAATAACACCCGTGAACTCATTCTTGAGTCTCTTATACATTCCGAAGAGGTACCCGATCTCGCGCGCGCCGACGCCGATGTCGCCCGCCGGTACGTCCGTGTCCGGTCCGATATGACGAAACAGCTCGCACATGAACGCCTGGCAGAATCGCATTACTTCGCTATCGCTCTTTCCTTTCGGATCGAAATCGGAACCGCCTTTGCCGCCACCCATCGGCAGGGTGGTGAGCGCATTCTTAAAGACCTGTTCGAAGGCGAGGAACTTCAGGATGCCAAGGTTCACCGACGGATGAAAACGGAGCCCACCTTTGTAAGGCCCGATGGAGCTGTTCATCTGGATGCGGAACCCGCGGTTGACGTGGAGCTCGCCTTCGTCGTCCTGCCAAGGCACCCGAAACATGATCACGCGCTCGGGCTCGATAATCCGCTCGATAATCTTCGCTTTGCGATATTCGGGATGCTGATCCAGGACGAGCGCGAGCGATTCGACGACTTCCTGGACGGCCTGGTGGAACTCCGGTTCGCCCGGGTTCTTGGCCTTAACTTCTGCCATCAAAGCGGAGACATCGTATTTCATGGAGTAATTGCGAGTGCGCTGCGTTTTTTCGAGAGGCAGCGAATTGGTTTCAGGATGACGCGCGCCCGA
>JBEEHI010000112.1:0-4021 GCA_041167305.1 Verrucomicrobiota bacterium | reverse complement strand
GATGTCCGCAAATACATCGTCGAAGGTCGCGACCTCCCCCAGCCTGGCCAGGAGCCCGCTGCCGTGGTCAATAGCATTACTGCCTCTTACTTCGATACCTATCAGACACGTGTCGTGGCCGGCCGTGCATTCACGGAACAGGACGCCCTCACATCCAGCAGGGTTTTTATTATCAGCCAAACCACGGCGGCGGCGCTATTCGGAAACGAAAATCCGATCGGGCGCCGTCTGGCCCAAACGGGAGCCGACAATCCTCAGTGGGGAGAAATTGTCGGTATCGCGGCGGACGTAAAATCCGTAGTGCCTGATCCAGGGCCCGTCACGCTTCAGCTCTACCAGCCCATGTCTCAAGATCCGCGTCCTTACAATGAGATTGCGGTCCGTACGACGGGAGCAATGCCTTCTTCCCTCGTTGTTCCGATCCGCAACATCATGACTCAGCTCGATCCCGATTTGCCTGTTCGCCAGCTTCAGGCCGCCGACGTGACGATCGAGCGCGCCAACGCTCAGACTGCCATCCTGCGCGACATGCTCGCTTCGTTTGCTGTGCTCGGAGTAGGGCTGGCCTCGTTAGGTATCTACGGCGTTATCGCTAGAACGATGACTCAACGCACCGGTGAGTTCGCCATTCGTTTCGCGCTTGGAGCGTGCACCAGGGATATTACTGGCCTTGTGCTAATCTCGGGCGCGAAACTGGCCGCCATCGGGCTGACTCTCGGTCTGATCGGTGCACTAGGCCTCTCACGGCTCCTTGTCGCGAGTAACCCAGGCATGCACTTTAGCAATCCGCTGGCGATGGTTCTGCCAGCCCTCCTTCTGCTGGGTATCGCTCTGGTCGCTTCCTGGCTTCCAGCACGCCGTGCCGCCCGCATCAACCCAATCGAAGCTCTCCGCGCCGAATGAGCTGTCACACCCCCGCGACCTCACCAATGGACTCGACAAAGCGACAAGCCAGGCGTGCAGGACTCTTGTATCTGCTGGCCAACCTGGCGGCGCCATTTGCGCTCCTCTATCTGCCGCGTCTTTTGATTGTGCCGGGCGACGCCACCGCCACCGCCGATCACGTCCGCGCTTCGATTGGCCTGGTCCGGCTCGGAATTGCGGCCGAACTTATCAACGGGAGCGTGGTGGTCTTCGCGGCGCTCGCGTTCTACCGTTTGTTCAAGGCCGTGAGTCAAACGCATGCACGCGCGATGCTCGTGCTGATCTTAGTGGCCGTTCCGATCGCGCTGCTGAATGTGCTGAACCAAGTGGCTGCGCTCGTCCTTGCGCGGCACCCGGATTTTCTCGCCGCTTTCAATGCGCAACAACTCGACGGGCTCGTGCTGTTGTTCCTCCGACTGCATAGCTATGGCTATGTCATCTCCGGAATCTTTTGGGGACTTTGGCTGTTTCCATTCGGCATTCTGGCCATGAGGTCCGGTTTCATTCCGTGGCTGATTGGTCTACTCATGTTCCTCGCGGGCGTGCCGTACGTCGTTACCGCGTTCTCTTCGCTCGCCGCACCGCAATTCAACTTCATCGCAAACTGGCTGGATCCGTTGATGGCCGGCGAACTGCCGATGCTCATTTGGCTTTTGATCTGGGGAGCAAAGGATCAGCCGAGCAGGCGGGCGGTCTCAGCTCCCGCCGGGGCGTAAATTATGAAATGGAAACGATTCCTGAAACGCAGCGCGCTCGCGCTTCTGCTCGTTCTATTCGCCGCCTTCCAGCTAGCCTACTGGAGGTCGACTAATGACTGCGGACGCAGCATTCCTGCGGGAGCTGAGCGGATGAAAGCGATCAGGTATTGCGAATACGGTCCGCCTGATGATGTTCTGAAGCTGGAACAGGTTGAAAAGCCGGTTCCGAACGAGAACCAGATTCTCATCCGCGTTCGCGCCGTGTCCCTCAGATTTTTCGACGGCGGCATGCTCGGAGGCAGTGTCCCCGGCAGGCTCCTCTTCGGACTTCGCAAGCCGAAAAACACCACCCCGGGATCTGACTTCGCCGGAACAGTTGAGGCGGTCGGCGGGAACGTGGCCGAGTTCAAGCCGGGCGATGAAGTCTTCGGAGTAAAAGCAGGATGTCTCGCCGAATACATCTGTGTCAGGGCCGACCGAGGCGCCGTAGTCTCGAAGCCAACCAACGTTACTTTCGAGCAAGCCGCGGCGATCCCTACCGCCCTCGTTGCTTTACAGGGCCTGCGCGACGTAGGCCAGGTGAAAGCAGGGCAAAAGGTCCTGATCAATGGTGCGTCCGGAGGTGTCGGCACATTTACCGTTCAGATCGCCAAGGCTTTTGGGGCGGAGGTAACCGGCGTCTGCAGCACGAAGAACCTGGACCTGGTCCGATCGATCGGTGCCGATCACGTAATCGATTATACTAAACAAGACTTCACCGAAGGCGATCAGCGTTACGACGTGATCTACGACCTGGTCAATAACCGTTCTTTTGCAGAACGCCGACGAATCCTCAAGCCCGGTGGCATTTGCGTGTTGGCCGGGGTCGGCGGCTCGGGCATGCGCAAGGAGACTCTGTTTAATTTGGCCAGCTCGCTCACGGCCCGGCTTCGTTCGTACTTTTCGGCCGAGAAATTTGTCAGCTTCGGCGTCGATTTTAACAAAAAAGACCTCGGCATTCTGCGCGATCTTACCGAGAGCGGGAAGGTGTCGCCCGCTCTCACCAAGACTTACCCGTTTACTGAAACCGCCGCCGCCTACAAATATCTCGAGACCGGCCATGTCCAGGGGAAGATCGCGATCACGATCGAATGAAGCTCATTAAGCGGATTTTTAAATGGATAGGCATCGTCATCCTGGTCGTAGTGCTATTAAGCGGACTCTACCTCTTTGTCGCCTATTGGCAGTCAAGCAACGACTGCGACCGCGTAACAGCCGCGCTTGCTCATCCTATGAAAGCTATTCGTAAGTGCGAATACGGTACCCTGACGCTGCGGGCCGTTGAGAAGCCAATCCCCACTGACGATCAGGTCCTGGTCAAGGTTCGCGCCGCGTCTCTCAATGCCGCCGACGGGCACTTGCTTCGCGGCTCCTTCGTCATGCGTCCCCTTACCGGAATGCGGAAGCCAAAGGACTCGCGCTTCGGGACCGATTGCGCGGGCACGGTGGAAGCGGTGGGGAAGAATGTCACCCAATTCAAACCGGGCGATGAAGTTTTCGGCGCGGCTAATGGGGCGATCGCCGAGTATGTCTGTGCTTCGGAGCGAACATTGGTGACGAAGCCGGACAACATCACATTCCAGCAGGCGGGTTCCGTCGCGGTGGCCGGACTTACCGCCCTGCAAGGTCTTCGCAACCAGGGGAACATTCAGCCTGGGCAAAAGGTTCTGGTCAACGGCGCCTCTGGAGGAGTGGGTACGTTCGCCGTGCAGCTCGCGAAGGCGTTTGGCGCAGAGGTGACCGCCGTCTGCAGTTCCCGGAACCTGGAACAGGCCCGATCAATCGGCGCGGACCACGTCATCGATTACACGAAAGAGGACTTCACCATGGGCGATCAGCGTTACGACATGATCTTCGACAACGTCGGGAACCATACTATTGCAGACCGCCGGCGCGTGCTGAATCCGAATGGCATCTGTGTCCTGGCTGGCATGGGAAGCGCCGGAAAGCACGAAGGCCAGTTGCCGCGCCTGGCTGGCAGTCTGAAATCCTTTTTTGTGTCGCCGTTCATCTCCCAGAAATTCAAATTCTTCATCGCCAAGCTTCTAAAAGCCGACCTGATCGTACTGCGTGACCTGATGCAGGAGGACAAAGTGAAGCCCGTGATCGACCGCGAGTACCCGATGAGCGAAACCGCGGAAGCCCTCCGTTATCTGGAGGAAGGCCACGCTCGCGGAAAAATAGTAATCACAATCGAATGAGCGCACTTCGAACATCAACAATGTCGCCGCTGTTCAAAGCCCGAATGGGCGGCTTCTGCTGGTTCATGTGTTTCCTCACCAGCATCTATCCGATGATGATCAGCGGCCGGCTGATCGTTGCGGGCGATCCCGCTGCTACGGCTGCCAACCTCTTATCAA
>JBEEHI010000111.1:0-14294 GCA_041167305.1 Verrucomicrobiota bacterium | reverse complement strand
GTGTCGATATTGCCATTTGTGGAGAAGCTCGCCTCCGAGAAGCTTATCCGATATGAAGTCAGCCCAACCATCTAACCAGGCGATGGAGCGAACGACGGACCGCTGTGCGTTCACATTTGAGATGACTTCCACACTCCCACTTCGAGCGACACGCGCTCTCGTCCGCCGTCGCTCATCTTGGTCTCGTTAGACGGCATGAAGACGCTCCCATGCTTCGTTCTCACCGTGGCGATGCTGTCCACAAGCGTGAGCGCTGTTACAACTGCCCGCCGCACGCTCGCAGTGCCTGATGGCACGCTCTCCTACCGCATGGCAGGAAGCGGAAGGCCCATATTATTACTCACCGGTGGCCCAGGCCACTCCGGCGACTATCTCGATCCGGTGTTCGAGCACCTCGCCGCCACGCGCATGACCATTCTTCTCGATCAGCGCGGCACTGGTCTATCTGTATTACAGCAGGCAGACAGCAGCACGATCACTCTCGCAAAGTCCATCGATGACTTAGAGCGTTTGCGCATCGCACTCGGCATCCAGCAGTGGGCGTTGTTCGGACACTCGTGGGGTGGCATGCTTGCGATGGCATACACGGCGGCATATCCCGACAGAGTGAGCGAGTTGATCTTGGTCGGATCGGGTGGTGCCAGCTTAGTTTCTCACACTCGTATCGGTGCCGCGCTAGACCGTCGGCTAACGCCGACGGAGCGCGACACGATTCGTTCAATGGAACGCTCCGCACCGAATAATGCAGAGCCGGAAACAGCACTCGCTTTGAAGAAGCTTCGTTGGAGCGCATACCTGTATGATCGTGGCAGCCTCGCCGCTGTTACTACGCGGCTGACGCCGCGCACGTACAACGCAAAAGTTTCGCATATGATGCTCTCGAACCTAGAGCGAACGCATTACGATTTGCGCGAGCGCCTGAAGATAGACGCCGCAGCAGGAAGATTGCCGCATGCCGTACTGCTGGTCTATGGCGAGGCTGACGCATGGGGACTCGGCACCGCAGCGGAAATCACCGCTGCGTTTCCGCGGATCGTAGTTCGGGTTATTCCCCGGAGTGGCCACTTTCCTTGGATTGAGTCACCGGTAGCATTTTACCGCGCAGTCGATGCATTTGTCGTTGGCCACTGATCATAGCTCCATGCACTGTTTGCTGCGACGCTTGCCGTCTAACCAGACGATGCAGCGAACCGCTGGCCGCTCCGCGTTCCCGCTTTCGATGACTTCCACATTCAACCTGCTGCCACGCTCGCCCTCGCCAGCGGTCGCTGATCTTGTGTCTCGTTAGACCTATGAGGCGCATTCTGACCACGATTGCCGCTATCAGCATTGCGCTCGGAGCGAAGCTTCCAGCAAACGAACCCGGTCCCCCCGACCTCACAAAAGAGACGCTGATCGGGACTTGGGAAGCGGTATCCCCTGATAATCCGTTCGTTCTTCGTCTCGAGCTAGCCGCGCGTGGCCCTTCCTACTTGGTATGGACGTGGGATGGCCATCCGATTATGTGTCGCCTTGTGTCCATGAAAGTCCGCGGCGGACACGTCACACTCAACTTTCGACCGATGCGCGGCAATGATATCTCGTTCAACGACCTCACGATTTCCGGAAAGGGCTACGGGGACGCCACGGTTGGTATCCTAAGAGGTAGCCTCCACATCAGTCGGTTAGGCGATCAACAGGATCATGATGAGGCCATCGCTTTCAGAAGGGACCCTTGGGTTCGCTGGCTTCCCGAATATTCGAAGCGGAGTGAAGAGCTCATGCGACGCGCGCACCGTGAGATCAAATAGGTCTAACCAAACGATGGAGCGAACGGCGGACCGCTCTGCGTTCACATTTCAGATGACTTCCACACCTCCACCCCGAGCGACGCGCGGTCTCCTCCGCCGTCGCTCATCTTATTCTCGTTAGGCGTATGCGGGTTTCCAGTGTCATTCTATTTTTCGTTTTGTCGGTGCTTATGCCTACTGTGGCGTCCGCCTTGGACGAGGCCGAGGTGTTGTCACGACGCGTGCCTGGTCAGCGCTACCAAGTGCTCGCTAATGTCGATAGCTGCGCATTACAGTTCGGGAACGCAGTCTGGGCCATCCCAATCTGGGCGTGCGACCCCGCGACACTAACGATCACAAAAGTGCTCGGAGGCTCCGCTCCGGCTCCGTACGCCATCGCTATCACAACCCGTCCGAACGACCCGATGGAGGAAGTGTCAGGGAGAACCCTTATGACCATCCATTTGCTCGCCGCGTCGCTCGACGATGCGATAAGGATGCGCCGGGCCCTCATCAAAGAAATTGAAGTGATGCAGCGACGCATTGAGCGTCGCCAGGGAAATCCTCCTGGTTACCTCAAGTCCGCCGTACGCCGTAAGAAACCGTAGCGGGATGCCAGTCCAAACGCCTAACCAAGCGATGGAGCGAACGGCGGACCGCTGTGCGTTCACATTTGAGATGATTTCCACACCTTCACTCCGAGCGACGCGCGTTGATTCGCATTGCCCAATGCTCACCCTGCGGGCTAGGGTCCATGTCGTGCCGCTTCCTGCGGGCTCTATTCTCGTCCGCCGTCGCTCATCTTATTCTCGTTAGACCTAAATCAGCAACCACACATGAAAGAGCTAAAGTGACGGACCAGTTCCAACACGTGATGGTGCTTACATCGATCATTATCGGTCTTGGCATCACATACATTCTCATTGGCGTAGGCACGGTGATTGAGCGGATTACCGGACATGGAGCCGCCTTGCGCCTGAGCTGGGCGCACGCCACCTGGCTGCTTACCCTGTTTGTCTGGATGGTATCGTTCTGGTGGTGGGAATTCCGGCTTCTCGCACTCCTGAAGAGCTGGACTCTGGCGCACTATTTTTTCATCATCACTTACGCTGTTCTCCTCTTTCTCCTCGCCGTCCTTCTGCTCCCGCGCGATTGGGCTACGACCGACAGTCTGGATGATTACTTCCTGTCCAAACGGCAGTGGTTCTATCCTCTTTATCTGATCGCGACCTTCGCGGACATTGTCGATGCCTGGCTGAAGGGTGGCTGGCCGTATATCCAGGCTAGCGGGGTATTGGTGTTCGGATACTGGGCGGCGGCCATTCCTGTCTGCTTGGTCGGCGTCCGATCCAAAAACATCCGCATCCACACCTTTATGGCGATCATTATCTGCGTCTGGCAGTTGATCGCGGTGTTCGAGGTGTTTCCCAAACTGGGGTTTTAGCTTTGAAGGTCTAACCAGGCGATGCAGCGAACGGCTACCCGCTGTGCGATCATATTCTTCAATGATTAAAACACTTCAACTTCAATTCGCGTTCGCTCTCGGTAGCCGTCGCTGATCTTTTTCTCGTTAGACCTATGCAGCCGCTGCAGTTGCTCTTTTCACTTTGCGGCCTTGTGTTCGCCGGTTGCGTGGCGCCGTCGACCATCGTCGTCTCTGTTGTTGACCGCCACGGCACGCCGCAGCCGTATGCACAACTCACGGTAGATTGGTCGCATCGCGCCCGCTCGAGGGAGGAGCGCGTCATCATCATGCGGGACGGCACAGACGAGCATGGGCGTTTTACTTTCCACGACACAGAGGTTCCCGATTCAATCGCCGCCTGGTCACCCGACACACGGCTGTCCGGCACCATTCACCGCGTAAAGTGGGGTGACAATGTCATCGTTATTCGATAGGTCTAACCAGGCCCTGGAGCGAACCGCCGCCCGCTGTGCGTTCACATTCAGATGACTTCCACCCATTGATATGGTCGCGCTGCTCCCATACCCTCCGGGCTTTCCGTCTATGTCACGGCTTGGCAGTCCGTTCCATTCAACCCGAGCGACGCGCGCCCTCGTCCGCCGTCGCTCATCTTGTTCTCGTTAGATCGTGCGCAATTCAAGAAGCAAAAGAAAGGGTCAGTCTTGGAATCTCGGCAAAATGTGCTCGACTTGGTGGCGCAAACTGGCCAAGAATCCACCATGCCTCGCGAAGCGCGAGTCGAGTTCGCGACGCGGCAATGAAAACTGCCGAGATTCTAAGACTGATCCCTATTCCCTACTCGTGACACCGTTTCTACGCCGTGAAAATTTTATCCTGATGCTGAAAGCCATTTTCGCCGCCAGTTTGCTCGTCGTTTTCACGTGTGATCTCCGAGCGGAAGCGATCCCGGCGGGTTGGGAGAAACTCCGTTGGGGTATGAAAGCAGCGGATATCATCAAGGCTTATCCCGCCGCGAAACCCATGGCGAAACCGGAGTCGCGGGGCCCATTTGGAGAGCGCAGCTACACCGCAAAGCTTTCCATGCCCGGCGTGACAATCGCCGGGGTCCAGTTCACGGCGTATTTTTTGATGGACGAGACGGATTCCCTGGCTGCGGTCCAGCTCTGGAAAGATTTCCCGGCCGACGCCGAAGCCAGGCAAGCATATGACACTCTTAAGGAGTATTTGAACAAGAAATACTTCCCGCGAACCAAAGAAGAAGACCTTTCCGACAGTGTGGTCAGCCCCGGGAGCACGCGTGCTGACTGGAATAGCGCCAACGCCAACATCAACCTGATCTTTTTGTCGATCAGAGACATCGTGTGCAAGACCAGCCTTTGCTACGTGAAGCCTTAACGCCGGTAAGGCACGAGAGTTCGGCATCGCAATTAACGATCCTGGCGAAAGCACGTCAACGTTGGCAGAACTCACTTACGCGCGATGCCAGCGTCCAAAGAAACTCTTTTGATGATAGACCGAGCCGCTCCTGCGATGCGCGACTCAATTGATTCGTGATTGTCCTCCTTTGAAACCAAGGCGGGTGAAATCAAAACTTTCCCTTCTCAAGTGGCCGATTGGACTGATTGTCATCGGCGTTGGGGTAACTGCCTCGGCGGTAATCTCACTCTATTTTTCCTTCGCGGACCCTGGCATTTCAATCCTGGTCCCGGGGGAAACGACTTTCGCGATCACCACGCCGGGTAATTACACCTTGTGGAGCGAAGTTTCCGGGTCGTTCGACGGAAAGCTGATGACGTTTCCGACCGGGCTCCCGGCGGGGGTGACGATAAAGATCCTCAACAAAACCGATGGAACTGTTGTGCCACTGCAGAGCAAATGGCCGACGACCAGGACGGATTCGGGTGGAGTAATTCGACTCGCAATCGGGACTGTCCGATTCGATAACGCCGGCGCCTATCAGATTGCGACCGAGGGCCTGCAGGAAAAGCGCGCATTGCACCTGGATCGCTTTCAGTTCAATAAGGTGTTCCTGGCAGGACTATTGTTCTTTGCGAGTGCGCCGCTCATCGTCGCCGGGCTGGCGTGGGGCCTCTTCATCGTCCTTTCCTCCCGGGGAATTCAGCCGAACCAAACTATCCAGGCAACCGGCGGACGCTCGGACGCCTAACGACATCTTACCTGGATCTCGTCGCGGCGATTCCGGCGCACTTATTGTTTTGACAGTCGCGCGGGCTTGGCCGCAGCATGGGGCCCTCCCCGATTTCTTATCCCTCATCCCCAACCAACCCTAGGAGAACTCCCATGTATCACCTCATCAGATCGCGCGGCTTGCGGCTGGCGGCGCAGGAATTGCCAGCGGGAAGCTGCGCCCTCGTCGTCGCCGAAATGTTTTATAGGTTTCATTCCTTCACCCTCGAGTGCCTGGCGTTTCTCGCGACCTGGTACGTGTTCAGTTGGGCCATCAGCCGGGTCTGGGAGCTGGGCCGGCAAATGAGAAACGGAGGGTACCGACGTGGCTAAGCGAACCAGAAAGGCAGCAACGAAATCGCGCGGCAGAAAAGCGAAGCCAGCGCCGCGAAAATCAGCACAGATGAATGGGCCGCTCGCGCCGGGACCGCGGAAGAACAAGCTCGCGGGAAAACTGGGACACGTTTCTCGCAACCACAAAAGGCGCAGCACGTGGTTCCAGGCCCGGGCGTCGTGGCCGTTGCGCGAAGCTTGCGTGGGGAAACTCGTATCCGAGCGCGCGCGCGTGGAGAACGAAGTCGCGCCGGCGCCGGGAATGGCGCAGTGGGAAAATATTGGGCCGACTAATATCGGCGGCCGCATCACGAGCCTGGTCTGCGATCCGGCGAAACCCGATTCCATCTGGGCGGGCGCGGCGGGTGGCGGCGTCTGGCAAAGCACGGACGCGGGCCGGAGCTGGAAATCGCTCTGGCATTTGCAAAGCGTCCTCAACATCGGCTCACTCGCGATTCATCCGACGAATCCGAAGATCCTTTACTGTGGTACCGGCGAAGCAAATCTCTCCGCCGATTCCTACGCCGGCGTCGGCCTTTACCGCACCACGAACGGCGGCAAGACATGGACGCTCCTTGCGTCCTCGGAGAAAACGGGAATCCCGAGCCGCATCGGCGTGATCGCGATCGATCCGCACGATCCGAACCACATTCGCATCGGCGGGATTGGGTTCGGCAAGACCAGCCCGCAGGAACACGGATTCGGCGGGATGTATACTTCGCGCGACGCGGGCAAGACCTGGACGCGCGAGAGTTTCATCTCGGTCCAAAACTATTGGTGTCACTCGATCGTTTTTCATCCGTCGCAGCCGCAGCGGATCTTCGCGACGTTCACGGCCCAGGGCGTGAGCAACGGGATCTGGCGCTCGACGGATGGAGGCGCGACCTGGTCGCACCTAACGAATGGTTTGCCGGCCCCGGCGCAGTTCAATCGGTCCATTATCGCGCTGGCGCCGTCCGATCCAAACGTTCTTTACCTGCAGGTCGCCGCCACAAGCGAGAGCGTGCTCGGCATTTTCCGCACGAGCGACGGCGGCAACACTTGGAAGAACATCGCCGGCACGCATTTCGCCAAGGAGGGCCAGATGACCTACGGCAACTCGATTGTGGTTCATCCGACCAATCCGAATTACGTGCTCTGCGGCGGCGTGGACCTGCATCTGACAACCAATGGCGGCACCAAGTGGGATAAGGTTACGCGCTGGGATTCGGACCGCGGCAAGCCGAACTACGCGCATGCCGATCATCACGCGTTGCTCATGCCGGCGGCGCTGCCTGGCCGGGTTTACGATGGCAACGATGGCGGTATGGACATGAGCGAAGACGGCGGAATGAACTGGCAGAACCGCAGCGTCGGTCTCGGGTGCACGATGTATTACGACCTCGACGTGGCGCCGAGCGATCCGTTGAGTTTCGGCGGCGGCGCGCAGGACAACGGCACGGTCGTAACGAGGACCGGCGGGAGCAACGACCACTTCGAAATCCTCGGCGGCGATGGCGGGTGGATGGTTTACCACCCAACGAAGGCGAACCAGGTCTACGCCTCCTATTACAACATGAACATCTTCCGCTTTCGCGGGTCGCAATCGAAAGATGTCTCGCCGCCGGCGTCGGAAAGCGAAAAGGGAAACGTCTGGATGGTTTATATCACGCTCGATCCGAACAAGCCTTCGACGGTGTTCACTGGTTCCTCGCGCGTCTGGCGTTCGAAGGATGACGGCGATACCTGGAAAGCGGTCTCGGGTTCTCTCGATGGCAGCTCCATCAGCGCCATCGAAGTGGCGCCGGCGGATTCGCAGCGCATCTATGTGGGCACGGAGAACGGCGGTTTCTTTCGCAGCCTCGATGGGGGCACGACCTGGAGCCCGAACATGGCGGGACCGGAATTACCCGGAGTCACGATCACCCGCCTGGAATCGAGTCCGACAAAGGCGGATGTGGTTTTCGTTACGATCGCGAACTTCGGGAACTCGCATGTCTTTCGGTCCGATGATGGCGGCGCGCACTGGAACGACGTCGATGGCGGCCGGCTCCCGGATGTGCCCCACCACGCGGTAGTCGTGTCGCCGGACGATCCGAAGACGGTTTATGTCGCGAGCGACGCGGGCATCCATGTCTCGAAAGATCTGGGTGGAACGTGGAGTAGCCTGAAGCGCAATCTGCCTAACACGATGTGCGTCGACCTGGTCTTCCATCAGGGCGCCGGAACGTTGACTACGGCGACGTACGGCCGAAGCATTTGGCGGCTGAAGGTGCGCGGCGCGAGCTAACGCTGCGAACGCAATTAATTGTAGGGCGTCTTTGTCAGACGCCGGTGCCGAGCGGCGTTTCACAGAAACGCCCTACAATGCGGACCTACGGCGTTCCGCCGGTCCGTTTTTGGAACCAATCGGCGCGACGGCGCAAATTATCCGAACCGCCTTCCGGAATTTTTTCCGACGCCGGCCGCACCGGGTCGTTCTCTTCGCTATCCTTCTCGCGCGCCCGAGCTTCGTCTTCGGGTTTCGGTTTCTCGGGCGGATCAGACGGCATAATGGAGACTAGCACGCACGCGACTTTCTGCATCCGCCTTCGGGCACATGATTGACACGGAGGCACGGACAGACTTATCCCTCGGGAATGAATAGCAGCCTGCGCTCGGTCCTCATCGCCATTGCGTTCG
This sequence comes from Verrucomicrobiota bacterium, assembly GCA_041167305.1. Taxonomy (GTDB): domain Bacteria; phylum Verrucomicrobiota; class Verrucomicrobiia; order Chthoniobacterales; family UBA10450; genus AV80. The sequence goes on along the minus strand of JBEEHI010000111.1, from coordinate 5,918 downwards.
GCTGTTTCCTCGCGGGGTCCGCGTTCGCCCAGCAGAAACTCCGGGTCGTGACGAAGCCGGTCCAGCCGTTCTCCTTCACCGAGAACGGGAAGCTGATGGGCTTTAGCATCGATCTTTGGGAAGCCGTGGCCAAAGAAGCCGGTTTCCAATTCGAGATGCAAAATGTGGAGACCGTTCCGCAGATGCTCGACGCGCTGAAGAACCGGCAGGCGGATGTCGCCATCGCCGCGATCAGCATCACGGCCGAGCGCCACGGCTTCATGGATTTTTCCCAGCCCTACTACGATTCTGGTTTGCAGATTCTCGTGGCCACGAATACCCAAAGCAGCGGTGGCATGGGCGCGAACCTGGCGCGAACCTTTTTGAGTTGGACCACCCTGAAGGTCGTTGGAACCCTCCTTCTCGTCATGCTCGTCATCTCGCACCTCGTTTGGTGGTTCGAGCGGCGGAAGAACGCGGAGATGTATCCGGAAGCATATGGCGCCGGCGTTTGGGAATCCTTTTGGTGGACCAACAGCATGCTGCTCGCCGGCGGGTGCGAAGCCAAAGGACCAATGGGCGTGCCGGCACGACTCCTGGCCATCCTCTGGATGGTAGCCAGCATCATCCTCATCGCCTACTTCACCGCCGTCGTGACGACGGAGATGACTGTGAAGAGCCTGACCGGCGACATCAGCGGCCCGGGCGATTTGCCGGGCGTGAAAGTGGGAACGATTACCGGCAGCACCGCCGAGGTCTGGCTTCGCAAGAACAAGGCGAAAGTCTCCCCCTTCCCGGATGTTCCGACCGCGGTGGCGGCCCTGAACTCCGGCGAGTTAAAGGCGGTCGTGTATGACGCACCGGTTCTTCGCTACTATCTCTCGAAAAGAACCGGCACTCGCCTTCGCCTTGTCGGCCCAACATTCGAGAAACAGTTTTATGGCATTGGCCTTCAGCAGGAAAGTCCGTTGCGGCTGCCGATCAACCGCGCTCTGCTCGCCTTGAACGAGCGGGGTTTCATGGACGAGCTGCAAAAGAAATGGTTCGGCCCCGGTTTGGAGTAAACCTGTAGCCGGGATCGTTGATCCCGGCCCTGAGACGATGCGCGCCCGCCCGGCCGGGATCAACGATCCCGGCACAAAGTCAGAAGATGATTGGCTCCGCATTTCTGAGACGCTAGCATGCGCACTTTATGAAAACACGAATCGCGTGGTTGATCCTTGTTCTGTCTTTCACAGCAGCGTTAGCCGAGCCCACCGGTAAACCGCAATACGGCGCATGGGGGTTCGACACCGAAGGCGCGGACCTGAAGACGAAGCCGGGCGATGATTTTTTCCGCTACGCGAACGGCGCGTGGCTCGACCGCGTGCAGATTCCGGCGGACAAGCCCGCTTACAGCCTCCGCCTCGCCATGACCGACCTGACTGAGCAACGGCTTCACGATCTCATGGAAGAAAACGCGAAGACGGCGGAGGCGAAGCCGGCGACGATCGAAGGCAAAGTCGGCGCGTTTTACAAATCGTACATGGACGAGGCGCGGATTGAGAAGGCTGGCGCTTCTTCCCTCAAGGAGAAGCTCGCCGAGATTCAATCGGCCAAGACACGTGAAGCACTCGCGGCGTTGATGGGCCGGCAGAACGTCGATTTCCACGGAGGAATTTTCGGAGTCGGCATCGACGTGGACATCAAGGACCCGAAGCATTACACAATTTATCTCGGGCAAGCGGGATTGGGACTACCGGACCGCGATTACTACCTGAAGCCGGATTTCGCGGCGAAGAAGGAGAAGTATCAGGCTTACGCCGCGCAACTGCTTCACTTGCTCGACTGGCCTGACGCGGACAAACGCGCAGCCGAGGTAGTCGCCTTCGAAACAAAGATCGCGGAGGCCAGTTGGACCAAGACCCAGCAGCGGGATCCGATCGCGACCTACAACGCCATGACGATCGCTGAGCTGGAGACGCTCGCGCCGAAGTTCGCGTGGCGGAAGTTTCTCGCCGAAGCCAGCCTGCCGAAAGTCGAGCGGGTAGTCGTGGGAGAGAAATCCGCTTTCCCCAGGATCGCCGAGATTTTCGACACGACGCCGCTGGAAACGCTGCAGGCGTGGCAGGCTTTCAACATTGCCGATCACGCGGCCCCGTATCTCTCGAAAGCTTTCATCGATGCCCTGTTTGAGATGCGGGCCAAGACACTCTCGGGCCAGGCGGAACTAAAGGTCCGGTGGAAGCTCGGTGTCCAGGCGGTCAGCGGTGGTGACTATGGAGCCGGCGATCGCTATGACCGGTTCGGCAATCTCGGCTGGGCTGTCGGCCAACTCTACACCGCGAAATATTTTCCGCCGGCGGCGAAGGCGAAGATCGAAGAACTGGTTACCAACCTGAAGGTCGCGATGCACGAGCGCATCAAGAATCTCGATTGGATGGGAGAAGCGACGAAGGTGCAGGCCCTGAAAAAGCTCGATACTTACAACATCAAGGTCGGTTACCCGGACAAGCCGCGCGACTATTCCAGCGTCGAGATTCGCAGTGACGATCTCATTGGAAATGTGCGCCATGCGGCGGTCGCAGATTGGGCGTTCAACGTTCAGCGGCTGCCAGGACCGGTCGATATGTCGGACTGGGGGATGACACCGCAAACGAACGACGCTTACAACGGGGCGTTACGCGACATCGTTTTCCCAGCTGGAATTCTTCAGCCCCCGATGTTCGACGCGAACGCCGATCCGGCGGTAAACTACGGTTCGATTGGTGCCGTGATCGGTCACGAGCTCAGTCATGGGTTCGACGATCAGGGCCGCAAGTTCGATGCGGAAGGCAAGCTTAACGACTGGTGGACGGCCGAGGACGCGAAGACCTTCGAAGCGCGCGCGAAAATCCTGGGCGAGCAGTATTCCAAGTTCGAGCCGTTACCCAACGCGAAGGTGAATGGCGAGCTGACCATGGGTGAGAACATCGCCGACCTGGGTGGAGTGGTGATTGCGCTCGATGCTTATCGCGCGTCGCTCAAGGGCAAACCGGCGCCGGTAATCGACGGGCTGACTGGCGAGCAGCGTGTCTTCCTTGGCTGGGCGCAAGCGTGGCGCGGGAAGTTGCGGGACGATGCGATCCGCCGCCAGGTCGTGAGCGATCCCCATTCGCCGCGGCAATACCGCGTTAATGGCGTGATGCGAAACATCGACGCCTGGTATGACGCGTTCAAGGTGAAGCCCGAGGAGAAGTTGTTCATCGAACCACAGGGCCGCGTGCGGATTTGGTAGGAAGCGATTAAGTTTCGCGCGCCCGGCGTGTCTGACTGGTGAAAGGACCAGTTATGACACGAGCCTTGCTTTACCGATCGCGACACAAGCAGCGTTTCGGAGCGGCCCTCGGGATCGCCGCGGTGATTCATGTGGCGGCTATTAGTCTGGCCAACATTCACAGGCCCGAACCAGCGACGCCGTCGGGCGTCTACGACGATCCTCCGATAGATCTGGAGCCGGATCCACCGATTCTGGATCCGCCAACAGACCTATCCGACCCGTTGCCGACTCCTCCTCCGACGGAGCAATTGTTTATCAACGAGGGACCAACTCCTCCGCCGGAGCGACGGCAAACGAACAAGTTCACTCCGATCGTAAGACCAAACACCAATACATATCCAGGCTCCTTGCCTGTGTCATCGGCAAAGGCGTTCGCTCTCAGTGCGCCGCGGCCAGAGTATCCTTATGAAGCAAGACGGCAGAAGATCACCGGCGACGGAGTCGTCGTCATGACCGTTGATCCCGTCACCGGAAACGTCATCAGCGTCTCCATGTCCAGGACCACCGGCAGCCCGTTTCTGGATAACGCTGCTCTTGCTGGGTTCAAGAAGTGGCGCTTCAAGACGGGAACGGTTTCGTCGGTGACATGCCCTGTCACCTTCACGCTCACCGGTGCTTCCTATTAGACTTAGCTTCCCGCAATGGCGCGCTGAGCTTCGCGAAGCTCGGACGTTCGTTCGCGCACTGCGTCGGCGTAGGCGGCAAGCTGCATGTCTAGCTGCAAGTGAAGTCTCCTCGTCTCGAGCAGGTTGCTCATGCGAAGAAGCACTTCGAGCTGGTCGAAAGGCTTGAGAAGGAAATCGGTCGCGCCCGCGCGCAAGGCGCGGAGCTTCGTCGTTTCGTTTGCGTCGGCGGTGAGGATGATGATGGGCAGGAACGCCTCCCCGGCGGCGGCCCGAAGCGATTCGAGGATGGCGAAGCCGTCCACGTGCGGCATCATCAGGTCGAGCAGGACAAGGTCGGGCTCGAAGCTGACACAGGCTTCCATGGCCAGGCGAGAATCGGTTACGGTCTTGACGCGGGTGTAACCACCGTCGGCCAGCATCATCTCGAGAAGCGCGACATTAGCCGGCTCGTCGTCAATCGCGACGATCTTCATCTTCGAAAAGAGCGCCGCGTTCGGCAGCCACCGCTGGTCGATCTGTTCTGTCTCGGCGTTCATGATTAGAAAAACGTTGCTAAGCTACCGCTGCTTCCGGTTGGCGAGAGCGACTGCGCATGACTTCATCGATCACGCGAAAGAATTCGCCGATATCGAGCGGCTTCGTCAGATAAGTCCGGGCGCCTGCCGCCATGAGACGCTGGATCTGGCGGGCGGTGGCGTCTGCACTGATAACTACCACTGGGATGTCCCGCGTGATTTCATCCTGCCGCAAGCGCGCCAGGACTTCATGCCCGCGCAGGTCAGGCAAATGAAGATCGAGTAAGATCAGATCGGGGCAATGTCGCCGGGCAAGGTCAAGTCCCAGGCCGCCTCGCATCGCGGTGAGCAACTCGATTCCGGGCTGCTCGCCGAGCATCTCCTCCACCAGAGTGAGGTTAGAAAGATTGTCCTCGATGTAGAGGATCTTGCCTGCCGCCGCCATCGAGGAATCATCCACCGTCTGTTTTCGATTTCTCGGCAAAGCTTTCAGAGGGGAGTCGACCGCCGGAAGCTCGATCCAAAACGCGCTCCCCTTGCCGGGTGCGCTTTCCACGCCAATTTCACCGGCCATTGCGTGCATGAGACGCTGACAAAGTGCCAGCCCGAGACCGGTTCCCTCCACGCCCGATTGCTCCACGTCCAGTCGATCGAACGGCGTAAACAAACGCGCGAGCTTTTCCGTCGCGATCCCGGCGCCGGTATCGGTAACAACAATGCGCGTCGTGGTTGGAGTGGGGTGCTGAACCGATACTGCAATGCGACCGCGGATGGGGGTATACTTCACCGCGTTCGTCAGAAGATTCAGAAGAACCTGTTTCAGGCGCTGGCGATCCGCGAGAACAAAAAGATCTTCGCTCAACCGCGCATCGACCACGATCTGCATGGCGCGGTCGGCTGCCAGCGGTCGCATAAGATCGAGTGCCTCCTCGAGCACACCTTCCACGGCCACGGGTTCGACGGAGAGTTGCAAATGCCCGGCTTCGATCCGGCTAATGTCGAGAACTTCGTTGATCAAATTGAGGAGGTGGCGCCCCGCGCTCATGATGTGTTCCACCCGGGAGCGCTGCGACACGGTGGGATTCTGGCGCTCGAGCAACTGGCCGAAACCCAGGATCGCATTCAACGGCGTGCGCAGCTCATGGCTCATGCGCGAGAGAAATTCGCTTTTCGCGTGGTTCGCGCGATCGGCTTCCTCTTTCGCGTCGCGCAACGCCGCTTCGATCCGCGCCCGTTGGGTCACGTCATGGGCGACGCAAAAAAGCTTTTTCTTGGTCGCGGACCAGGAGGCCGACCATAGCACGCTGACGACGGAGCCGTCCTTGCGGACGTAGCGATTCACGAAATCGGCGAGTTTGCCCGACTCGAGAATCTCGGCGGCGGCCTTTTCCGTTGCCGGCCGATCATCCGGGTGAACCAGCTCCATGTAACGCCGGCCGATCAGTTCGTTCGGCGAGAATCCCCACATTGTCTCGCTGGCCTCATTAATTGTCACGAAGC
>JBEEHI010000110.1:0-4919 GCA_041167305.1 Verrucomicrobiota bacterium | reverse complement strand
CGCCGTTGTCGTGCGTGGCAGCAGGATCATCGCCCGCGCCTTCAACCAGGTGGAGCTGCTCAAGGATGCGACCGCGCATGCGGAGATGCTCGCCATTACCCAGGCAGAAGCAGCAGTGGGCGACTGGAGCTTGAACGACTGTGACCTTTACGTCACCAAGGAACCCTGCGCGATGTGCGCCGGCGCGTTGGTTCACGTTCGCATGCGCCGCGTTATTTTCGGCTGCGCCGATCCTCGCAGCGGCGCCGCCGGCGGAACGATTAACCTCCTTCAAATGCCATCACTCAATCATCACTGCGAGATTACCTCCGGCGTTCTCACGCAGGAATGCGGGGGGCTCCTCCAAAGTTTTTTCCAGGCGCGCCGGCGCGCCGATAGTCCCGATGCCTGAAGCGCGAATTGTCCCGCCCGAATCTCTGGCCACGGAGCGACTGCTCCTGCGCAAACCGCGCCCGGACGATGCCGCGCTCATTTTTTCAGGCTACGCGCAAGACCCAGACGTGGTGCGTTACCTCACCTTTCTTCCGCACCGCGATCCGAAGGACGCGGAGGAAATCGTCGAGCGATTTCTGGAAAACTGGCGCTCTGGAAAGTCGTATTGCTGGCTGATCTTTCGCCGCGGTGGCGCGGAATTGGTCGGCGCCATTTCCGCGCGGGACGACCAGGGGATCAATCTTGGCTACCTTCTGGCCCGCCCTTTTTGGGGACAAGGTTTAATGAGTGAAGCGCTGAGCACGATCGTCGAATGGGCCTTCTCGCTTCCTTCCGTGTTCCGGATCTGGGCGGTTTGCGATCTCGAGAACGGCGCTTCGGCGCGTCTGCTCGAGAGGAACGGCTTCAATCAGGAAGGTATTCTGAGGAATTGGTCCCTCCATCCGAACGTCTCCAGCACTCCGCGTGATTGCTACTGCTACGCTAGAACGCGAAATGAAGCCCGCAGTTCGGACTCGCCCACCTCGGCGATTCGTGATTAACTTTGAACAGTCTTCCCGCTTATGATCACCCGCAAACTTAGCCGCTCCGCGATAGCCCTGGCCATTTCCCTCGTCGCTTCCTCCGCGTTCGCTTCGGATGATGATCCGCTTTTCCATTCCAGCAATCCGCTGGCGCCGCGAGATGAGTGGGGCCGGTTGCACCAAATGTCGAACGTGGATGCCACCGATTATTTTCCTCGGTCCGGCTCGCGCCTCTATTATTATTTCAAATCGCGTCACGAACTGCTGCGCGATCCAGCGTATGTCGCCTCGCTCCAGATTGTACTGCGCAATCGCGGCTATTATTGCGGCCCAATCGACGGCATCATGTCCGATATGGTCTCCGAAGCCATCGCGCGGGTGCAAAAGAATCACGTTCAGCGCGTCACCAGCACGCTCACCGTTCCTGTTCGGCGCGCCCTGAATCTCCCGTAATTCGACCGCGCCGCGTAAAAGCTTCGCTCACGCGGTTTATTGGCGAAGCCACGTGAGACCGCAGGTCTTTTACGTGGCTGCCTCGCTAGGATTCGAACCTAGACAAAGAGATCCAGAATCTCTCGTGCTACCATTACACTACGAGGCATCGACGGGTGGGCGACAGACCTAAGACGTTCCAGGGTATTTCGCAAGTCCTGTAGCGGCGTCTGTGACCGCTAAAAGCGAGCCCGAGTCCTGAAAAAAATCGGCGGTCATAGACCGCCGCTACAGGAAACGGACTATCGGGTGGGCGTGCTCCCGCTCAGCCAAATTTCGGCGCCTTCGCGCGCGGCTTCCACTTCGAGGCTGCGGCCGCTCTCGACCACCAGCAGGCGGGCCCGTTCCAGCATCTCTTCAATCTGCCGATCGTCGTGGCTGGGATCGTGATGAAACATGAACAGTTTCTTCGCCCGCGCCTCCAGCGCCAGCGACACCACGCGGCTAAGCGCGCCATGGCCCCACCCAATGTGGTCCTGATATTTTTCGTCGGTGTACTGCGTATCGAGAATCAGGACGTCACAGTCCTTGAGGAATTCCACCAGCTTCGAGCGTTGCACCACCGCCTGGGCGCGGGCGCGTTCGGCGTGGACTCCGTCGCGTTCCGCCAGCTTCAGCTTCAAGGGCTCGAACGGCTCGTTGTCCGGCAAAAATGCGATCGAACCTTCCTTGGTGTAGAGCCGGTAGCCGGCGCAGACCCCGGGGTGATTCAAAAATCGCGCGTGCACCCGGACGTCACCGACCTTGAAGTCCATCTTTTTCAACTCGCGAACTTTGATCGTGCCGGGAAGATTCTTCCAGCTCACTGGAAAGAACGGCAATTCCATCTGGGCGGCGAGGATCGTGGCGAGGCCATCGCGCGCGCCTTGGAAACCGAGGACATTGATCGTGTTTTTCGCCTGGTAAGCGGGAAGAAAAAACGGGAGTCCCTGGATGTGATCCCAATGCGTGTGGGTCAGCAGCAGCGTCAGGTTTATCGGCGCGTTCCCGAATTCCTGGTTCAGCGCCAGACCGAGCTCGCGAATTCCGGAACCCGCATCAAGGATGATGATGTTCCCGTTGGTGCGGACTTCGACGCAAGTCGTGTTGCCTCCGTAACCAATCGTCGACGGACCTGGAACGGGAATCGATCCGCGAACGCCCCAGAATTTTATCCGGGTCGAGGGCGGATGGAATTTCAGCGAGCGGGATTCGCGGCCGGCCAGCTTTCCCGGGCGTCGCCGGGGGCGTTTGATGGCCGCCGCCAGCTGCTCCCATTTGAGGGGCTTGACGAAGTAATCATCGCCGCCCGCTTCCAGGACCGCTTCGCGATCGATGTTGTAACGGCGACCCGCCATGATGATGATCCGGGCCAGGTCCAGTTTCTCGCGGATGGCGCGGCAAACCTGGAGGCCGCTCATTTTGGGCAGGAGCAGGTCGCACACGATCGCCTCCGGCCGTTTCGCAAATGCCAGCTCGATGCCGGCCTTTCCTTCGAGGGCCTCGATCACATCCCAGCCGTGCTTCGCGAAGAGGCGCGCGATTTTTCGACGACTCTCCACGTCGTCCTCGATGAGTAACACCGTCGGCATGGTTTGTTGCGCCGGATTTTGTCAGCCTCGTTCGGGGAAACAAGCGTTTTTCCGCGAACGACTTCCGCGAATTCTAAAGCAGGCTGGAACCGAAGCCGCCCGGCTTGCCGCGTTTCCAGCGCAGATCGGGGTGGAGATTGATGTCTTCTGGCGGAACATCGAACCCGACGGCGCGCAGCAAATACGAAACGCCCTCGCGGCTTTCCATGGTTTCCTTCAGGCTGCGCGCGAACAGCTCGATGTATTCTTTGTAGGATTCGAGCGCCAGTTTGCCCTCCGCGAAATGCTCGGCCAGCGCTTCATCGTGGTAGTCGATCAGCTCTACCAAGGCCCGCCGAAGTTTCAGCCGCATTTCCGGATCGACGACGACCTTGAACGGCGTCGCGCCCGGATCCGGTTTCGCAATCTCCTTTTTGAGTGCGGTCTGGTCTGCGGAAACGAGCTGATAATCGCGTGGTTCGTCCATTTTTTGCGGGTCAATATAGCCTCGAAAAGGCGCGAAGGGGAGGGGGACAGTTGTGGATTGACCTGCCGGTAGTGTCAAACCAGAATCGCCGCCATGAAAAGAACTCTTATCACCTTGGTTATGGCTGTGAGCCTGGCGTCCGCTGCCTTTGGCGCGGGAGCCGACGCGGAATTGAAAGCGATCGAACAGCAATGGCTCGACGCCTACATGAAAAGCGACCCGGCCTTCATCAAGAACCTCGAGGCCGAAGATTACTCGATCATCGAGCCGGACGGCGCCGTCTCGACCAAAGCGCAGGATGTCAAGGCGACGACCGACAAGACCTTCGTCATGAAGTCCGCGACGATGAGCGATTTCAAATGCCGGATGCTCGGCGACAACGCGGCCATTGTGACCTGCATGCTGAAAATGAGCGGCACGGAGGACGGGAAAGATTTCTCCGGCGATTACCGCGGCACCGATGTCTTCGAGAAGAAAGCCGGCAAATGGATGGCCGTCGCCTCGCAGCTGACGAAGGTCGCTAAAGAATAAGGCCCGACCTGAGTTTTGTGCTGTAGCCGCCTCGCTCTGTCGAGGCGTCGCCACGATTTACGCGGCGACAGAGCGCCGCGGCTACAGCGCTGACTCCTAAAAGAAAATCGGGATGATCAGGATCGCGACGATGTTCACGACCTTGATCATCGGATTGATCGCGGGGCCGGCGGTGTCCTTGTAAGGATCGCCGACGGTGTCGCCGGTGACGGAGGCGGCGTGGGCGAAGGAGCCTTTGCCGCCGAGGTTGCCTTCCTCGATGTATTTCTTGGCGTTGTCCCACGCGCCGCCGCTTGAGGTCATGGCGATGGCGACGAACAGGCCGGTCACGATGGTGCCGACCAACAGGCCGCCGAGAACCACGGGACCGAGCGGTTTGATCATGGCGACGGCGAGGACGAACGCGACAGGTAACAGCGCTGGGACGATCATTTCGCGGAGCGCCGCTTTGGTGACGATGTCGACGCAGGTACCATACTCGGGGACGTCTTCGCCGCGGAGGATGCCGGGCTTGGCGGTAAGTTGCCGCCGCACTTCACGGACGACTGCACCAGCCGCCTTGCCGACGGCGTCCATGCTGAACGCTGTGAAAATAAACGGCAGCAGACCGCCGATGAACAAGCCGATGATGACCTTCGGCTCGGTGAGCGAAAACTGGAATGAGTAAGCGCGGCCGGCCGCGGAGAAATGCGCTTTCAACTCTTCGACGTAGGAACCGAAAAGCACTAGCGCCGCCAACCCGGCCGAAGCGATCGCATAGCCTTTCGTGACCGCCTTCATCGTATTGCCGACGGCGTCCAGCTCATCGGTGATGCCGCGTATTTCTTTTGGAAGATTACTCATGACGGCGATGCCGCCCGCGTTGTCCGTAATCGGGCCGAACGCGTCGAGCGAGATGATGAT
>JBEEHI010000109.1:0-2556 GCA_041167305.1 Verrucomicrobiota bacterium | reverse complement strand
AGTCCATCGATTCGCGTCGAGGAAACGGTTTATCCCGTGAACGTCTCCACGCCGACGTTCATGCGTGCGCCGGGGGAATGTCCTGGGACCTACGCGCTGGAATGCGCGCTCGATGAGCTGGCCATCGCGCTCAAGATGGATCCGGTCGCATTGCGCCTGGCCAATCACGCCGACAATCATCCGACAAAAAATCTTCCATTTAGCGCCAAGCATCTGAAGGAAGCGTATCAACTTGGCGCCGAAAAATTCGGCTGGTCGAAACGCAATCCCGAGCCGCGTTCGATGCGCGACGGCGATCTGCTCGTCGGCTGGGGAATGGCGACGGCGACTTATCCCGCGCATAAGATGAGCGCTGCGGCGAAGGTAATCCTGCGCGCGGATAACACCGCGACCGTGCAATGCGCCACGCACGATCTCGGGACCGGCGCCTACACCGCGTTCACCCAGATTTCGTCGGAGCAGCTCGGCGTGCCGTTTGAGAACGTCACCTTCGAGCTGGGCAAATCCGATTTCCCATTCGGCCCGGTCGCTGGCGGTTCGAATTCGACCGGCACCGTGGGTACGGCGATTCATGAAGCCGCGATTCTTTTGCACAAAGCGCTGGCGGAATTGGCCGTGAAAGATCCCAAGTCGCCCCTCTACAATTTGAAGACCGACGATATCGCCATGGTCGGCGAAGGCCGGATCGGGGTGGCGACCGACCAGACGAAATCGGACAGTTACGCCGACATCCTGAAACGCGCGGGCCGTGATTCCATCGAGGTCCAGAGCAAGGAAACGCCGCCAGAGCAAAGCAAGACCAATGCATTCCAATCATGGGGCGCGCATTTCTGCGAAGTGAAGATCGATCCACTGTTGCCGCGAGTGCAGGTGACGCGGGTGGTGAGCGTGATGAACTGTGGCCGTGTTGTCACCGCGAAGACGGCACGCAGCCAGATCATTGGCGGCGTGACGATGGGCATCGGCATGGCGCTCACCGAAGAAACTTCCTACGATCCGGCGACGGGATTGCCGGTGATTCGCAACCTCGCCGATTACCACGTGCCGACCAACGCAGACGTCCCCGAGATCGATGTCTCATTCGTGGGCGAACCCGATTTCGCTTTCAACCCGATCGGCGCGCGCGGCATGGGCGAGATCGGGATCACGGGAATTGCCGCCGCGATCGCGAATGCTGTTTATCACGCGACGGGAAAACGCGTGCGCGACCTGCCCATCACGCCGGATAAACTGATCTGACGCGTGAAAGAAATCCGGGACATCCTTCGGTTGTTCGAAACGCATCGCGGACAGCCGCTAACACTCGCGACCCTCGTGAGCGCGAAGGGTTCCAGTTATCGGCGGCCCGGCGCGCGGATGTTGATCTGTGCGGATGGGGTAACTGCGGGTTCGTTGAGCGGCGGATGCCTCGAAGATGAGGTGGCGTGTCGGGCCGCGGAAGTGATGCGCGAGGGAACGCCGGCGTTGATGAGCTTCGACACGCGGCTGCGATTTGGGTGTAACGGGAGCATCGAAGTTTTTGTCGAGAAGGTGCAGGAAAATTTCCTCGCCGCGCTGGCGAAGAATTTTGCGCAGCGGCGCAGTTCGCGGGTTGTGACGGTCTTTGCAGGTTCCAGCGAACTTGGAACGCGACTCGCTAGGCGCGACACCGAGATTCCTGAGGGCGCTTTCGTTCAGGAAATCGAGCCGGCGATTCGCCTGCTTATTTTCGGCGAAGGGCCCGACAGCATTTCGTTGCGCGCGTTCGCGGAGATTTTGGGATGGGAGGTCATTGAGGTCGAGCAGCCGACCGAGCTTTCGAATCACGCCGATTCGCGGACCGCCGCGATCGTGAAGTCGCACAACTACGGGCGCGACTTTGCCGCACTATGTCATTTGCTGAAGGTCGATCTGCCCTACGTCGGTCTGCTCGGGCCACGGAAGCGACGCGATCAATTACTCAACGCGGTGCTGGATGAAGGGGTCGCGATCGAGGCCGAAATCTTCGCGCCGGCCGGGCTCGATCTCGGCGCGGAAACGCCGGAAGAGCTGGCGCTCGCGCTTGTCTCTGAAATCCAGGCGGTATTTGCCGGCGCCGGGGCGGAATCGTTGCGCGATCGCAAGGCGCCGATTCATGGCTGGAATATTGTTCGCCGCCCCGTGGAAGCATGCGCAGCATCGGCGCTGTAGTTCTTGCGGCCGGCGCATCGTCGCGGCTCGGTCGCCCAAAACAACTCCTGAATTTTCGCGGCGAAACTCTGGTGCGGCGCGCTGTTCGGGCCGCGACAGAAGCGCAGTGCGATCCGGTCATCGTCGTGGTCGGACACGGCGGCGAAGCGATCCGCGACGAGCTGAGAGCGACGTCCGCGCTAGTGGTTGAAAATGCAGAATGGCAACGCGGGCTGAGAACATCGATCCGCTGCGGCTTGCGCCAGTGCGCCGATTCCATAGAAGCGGTTGTGCTCCTGACCTGCGATCAGCCATTTGTGGACGCCGCGATTGTGGCCGGCCTGATCGCAGTTCACGAGAAGACCGGCAAACCGATTATCGCTTCGAGTTACGCGGACGCGGTGGGCG
>JBEEHI010000108.1:0-3080 GCA_041167305.1 Verrucomicrobiota bacterium | reverse complement strand
GGCGCTGATTACACGATTCGGATGTTCGGCGGCACCGTCGATGGCCAGACGGTGGAAGTGACCGATGCGCCGCGCTTCAAAACGGGCGATCGAGATATTCTGTTCGTCGAACACAACGGGACGCAATTCATTCCACTGGTGGGCATCATGCATGGACGGTTCCATGTTCAGGCTGACCCGAACGGCGCGAACGAAAAGGTCGCCAAGGACAACGGCGCGACCGTGGCGGATGTCACGAAGTTGGGTCAGGATGAGCGGGCGGCCGTTTCCGGCACCGCCCTTTCGAAAGCGGAGTTTAAGGCCGCGATCCGCCAGAAGATGGCGGAAAAAGCAGTGAAGTAACGAGCGTTATCGCGCTCCGTCTGTCTTGCGCTGCTGCGCCACCTGGCGCTTCACTTCGTTCGTTCGGTCGAGCGAGCGCTTCATCCAATTATGCTCGCTGACGGGACGCGGTGAGGTCGTCGCACTCTGTGCGACTTTCGTTTCCGGAGCGGTTTTCTGTGGCTCGCTCCGCTTTTGCATGACGAACAACACGCACAGCCCAGCCAGGAAGGCAATTACCAGGAACTTTCGCATGCCCAAAACAAGAGCAGAGCGCGAGCCATCGGTGGCTGCGTTGCTGTTGGTATTTCTCGATGGTAAGTAACGCCATGAATCCGGGAGCGAATGTGGGAGGGGCCTGGGTGCCCCGACTCTTCGCCGTCCTATTGCTCCTGGCCACGCTCGGCGACGCCCGGGCGCAGAAATACGAAGGCCGCGAACTCGTCCAGGCAAAGCTCCTCGCGGACGTTACTGCAGTCGTGCCCGGAAAGCCGTTCACCGTCGGTCTGCTGCTCCACATGGTTCCGAACTGGCACACCTACTGGAAATTTCCGGGCGATGCCGGCATCCCAACCGAAATCAAATGGAAGTTGCCCGAAGGCTGGAAAGCCGGCGAAATCCAGTGGCCCATTCCGCTGAAGCTGGACGAGCCCGGCGATATCCAAATTTACGGGTACCACGATGAAGTCCTGCTCATGCAGGAGATCACGCCGCCCGTGTCACTGAAGGACTCCAGCGTGCAGCTCGCGGCGGATACGAACTGGCTGGTTTGCGAAAAGATCTGCATTCCGGGCAATGCGAACTTGAAGATGGATCTCCCGGTCGCGGCGGAGAGCGCACCCGCGAACGAAGAAATTTTTTCGCGCTACCGGCGCTCGCTTCCGCAAAACTGGCCGGACCCGAAGGTCGCGCGCGGCAGTTGGAAACGCCAGGGCGCCGAGCTTCAGCTCACGGTTGAAAGCACGGCCCTGGCGAGTTACCCGGCGGCGGATTTCTTTCCGTTGCCGGAAGCCAGCGTTGTCGTAAGCCATCCGAAAACCGAACGTGGAACCGACGGCAAAATCGTTTTTCGGATTCCAATCGAGACGGCGGACAAAAACCTCTCCGCGCTTAATGGTATCGTCGTCTTCGGCCAGAGTGAAAATGGAGCGGGGCGCAATGCGTGGTCGTTGACCGCTCCGAGCGCCACGGCATCCGGCCCTCTCTTTTCGGAAGGCCTGGCCAAATTCCTTCTCTTTGGTTTTCTCGGCGGCTTGATCCTCAACCTGATGCCGTGCGTGTTGCCGGTGATCTCGCTCAAGATTTTCGGGTTCGTTCAGCAGGCCGGGCAGGATCGCCGGCGCATCTTGCGAAGCGGTCTCGCGTTCATCGCCGGCATCTTCGCGTGGTTCATTGGGCTGGCGCTTCTTCTCATCGGGTTGAAATCAGCCGGCCGCGAAATCACCTGGGCGTTTCAATTTACGAATCCCTACTTCGTCGTGCTGATGAGCGCGGTGGTTCTCGTCTTCGCGCTGAATCTTTTCGGCGTTTTCGAAATTTCGCTGCCGCAATTTGCCAGTCGCGGCGTGCTCGGTTGGACCGCGCGAGAAGGGGAGGCCGGTTCATTTTTCGAAGGCGTTTTCGCCACGGTCCTCGCCACGCCCTGCACCGCGCCGTTCCTCGGCACCGCACTCGGTTTCGCCTTCACCCAATCGGGCTGGACCATCCTCCTCATGTTCCTCGCCATCGCGAGCGGAATGGCTTCGCCGTATTTTCTCCTATCTGCGCAACCGGCCTGGCTGCGTCTGTTACCGAAGCCCGGCGCCTGGATGGTCCGCGTGAAGCAGCTCATGGGCTTCCTCCTCCTGGCTACGCTGCTTTTCCTGCTCGCCGTTCTCGGCGCCGAACGCGGAGTCGAGGCGATCATCTGGACTGCGTGCTTCCTTCTCGTGCTCAGCCTCGCCTGCTGGATGAAGGGCGCCTTCATCGTCCCCACGGCTTCCGCTACCGCTCGTTTCGTTTCCCTCGTGCTCATGCTCGTGCTCGTGCTCGGAAGCGGCTACTATTTCATCGGCGAGAAATTCGCCGCCGCCAAAACGGTCTCTGCCGAAACGCAAACGGTGGGCGGCTGGCAACCCTTCACTCCGCAGTTACTCGAGACCGAGCTCAAACAAGGCCACGCCGTCTTCGTCGATTTTACCGCAGCCTGGTGCCTTACCTGCAAATTCAACGAAGTTAATGTCCTCGAAGCCGGCGCCGTTCGCGACGCCTTCCAGCGTCATGGGATTACCAAGATCAAAGCCGATTGGACCAACGCCGATCCCGCCATCACAAAAATTTTGAAACAATTTGGCCGGCCTGGTGTCCCAATGTATGTGCTTTACCCGGGCAATCACGCGGAACCGATTTTGTTTCCCGAAGTGCTCACCCAAAATATGATCCTGGAGAAACTCGAAACCGTTTCACCGCACGTCTCGGTTGAATAAAAATATGAAAATAAAACTGCTCACCACGCTTTTCACTCTGGCCGCTTCCACCGCGCTCTTCGCCGCCGACTCGCCCGCCGTCGGGACGACCGCGCCCGATTTTTCGCTGACCGATTCCAAGGGCAAGACCCAGACGGTCTCGCAATACAAAGGCAAATACGTCGTGCTCGAATGGTTCAATCCGGACTGCCCGTTCGTGAAAAAGCATTACGGAAGCGGCAACATGCAGAAGCTCCAGGAAGAACTTACGGCGAAGGGCGTTGTCTGGCTGAGCATCGATTCGTCCGCGCCCGG
>JBEEHI010000107.1:0-17224 GCA_041167305.1 Verrucomicrobiota bacterium | reverse complement strand
CCGGCGATCAATACCTTGTCGCCGCCGAAGACCTGCATCCGGGTAGAGATGTTCAAGAACTGACTGGGAGTGGTCGGGATCGGCTGGCCATTCGGATGAATGAAAACTCCCTGGGCCGTGTAGCTGATGTCCGCTCCATAAACCGCGGTAAAGCCGCCACTCACCGCCGAAGCATTAAGGATCTGAAACTCTTGTCCGGCCGCGGGCGTAAACCCATTTGCCAGCTTGACGTTCAGCGTGCCCGCCAGCCTGGCTGTTCCAGTCACATTTAATGGAAACGCGCTGGCACTTGGAGAATTGCCGCCAATCGTCACGTTGATCACCGCGGTCGATCCCTGCGCGAAATCACCGTTCACCACGATCGAGCTCTTTTCGTCCAATCCGATCGTCCCCTTATTCCGCAGAGCGTCCGCCGCCGACGCCACCTCCGCCTGGGTTGCGTTCGTTGCGTGAGAGAGCGTCGAGAAGGTCCTGCCGCCGAGGACTTCGAAGATGCCATCGTTTTCGAAGAGCGAATTGATCGCGCCGAATTGCCCGGAGACACTCAGGACGACGTGCGCGTTGTTGATCGCGATGGGACCTATGTTCAGATTGATTTGCGCGGAATCGTAGGCCGAATAAGTCCCACCCGTAAGGGTTTGAGTGGTAGCATTGTAGTTGGTCAGGGTAGAGTTACCGGCTTGTTGCAGGACACTCGCGTTGGTCGCGGTGAAGACTCCGTTGTTCGTAACCAGCGGGCCATTCAGGTTGAACTGGTTTCCGTCGCCGTGGCTGCCGACTTCCCCGTTGTTTACCAAGCTGGCCTGGATGGTGGAACCGGACCCGCCACCAATGAGATGTCCCGCCCCGTTGGTGAAGACGCCGCCGTTGGTGGAATCGATCGTTGTCGTGCGGTAAAGCGCCATCGTTCCTGTGCCGTTGATCGTCTCATTGCCAATGAGATGAATGTTAACCGGATTGCATTCGCCGCTGATGTCATCGATCGGGCCATTGTTAGTGAAAGTGCCGCCCGAGATGGCGAGAGTGGTCGTGCCAAAACAGGTCCTCAACAGGTGCAACGTCCCGTTGTTGGTAACATTCTCGAGAGTCAGGGCTCCGTTCGTATTCAACGTAGCTGTTCCACTACTGCTGATGACACCATTTCGGACCGTGACCCCGCCTTGAAAGTAGAGCTGTGAAGAGTCAATCGCCCGGAGCGTTCCGCCGGCGTTGTCGAAAACGTAAGCGCCATTCGCGTCGCTGGTGATCGTAAGCAGGCCGCCGCCGATCGATTCGATCGTGCCATCATTAATGTAATTGCCGCCCGTGAGAATAAGTCCGCGGTCGGACCCCGCGGTGATCAAGCCATGGTTCGCGACCGCCCCCGTAATCGTGCTAAACCCGGCGCTGAGTGTCTGGCCCGCGCCCAGCGTTAGTCTCTTGCCGGTCGAGACGACGTTGTTTGTGCTCGCCGGAAGAAGAATGACTCCCGTGCCCGAGATGGTGGTGTCGCTGGCGATAATGAAGTGGCCCGGCCCCGCGCCGTTCTGCGTATTGGCAAACAGAATCTGGCCATTGTTGGTAATCGCACCGTTCAAAGTAAGACCGCCGCCATCGTTCATGAATCGGGCGCCGCTGGCAAAGGTTACGCCCGTCAGAGTAGCGTTGTTTGCGTAAAAGAGATCGTTCCGAGTAGCGTCGCTGCTGCTACTCATGAGCGTGCCGCCGGTAACTGAGACGCCGCTCAGGAGATAAATCCTATCGCTGCCGGCGGAGTTCAAAATCCCGCCGGTATTATTGACCGTAACGTTATCGAGGAACTGGATGCCGCCCCCCGCCGTCGTCTGGATCGTTCCCGTGTTTATGACCTGCGCGTTTTGGAAGGTAATCAGGTTATGAGTGAAGAAAGCGCTGGATCCATCCGCCGTGATGGTTCCTTGGTTAATCAAAGACAGGGAGACCGTATCAAGGCCTCCGCCAATCACCTTTTGCGCCGACTGGATAGTCAGCGAACCGGGACCTACGACGTTCGTTCCGTACCCCCACGTCATTGTCCCCGAGCCGCTGAGCGTCGTGTTCACAGCAAAGGCATAGGTCTGTCCCGCTTCGACCACGCCGACGGAAGTCATGGTGCCGTTGTTGGAAATGCTGCCGCCGTTGAAGGTCAGCGTGACCGAGTGCGCGCCGCCCCCGGTGCTATTGTTGGCATCGTAGGCGAGCGCGCCCGTGCCGGTGATGGAGAGGTTACCGACCGCGACCGACTGATTGAGGTGGACCGGCAGTCCAATGGTGACATTGAAGTTCGCGCCGTTGGGGTAGGTGGCGATGTTCCAATTGCTCACGTCAGACTGGTAGCTGTTATTGTGGCAATCAAGGGCGGTGGCCGCGGACTGGGTCCAGAGGTTATCGTTCGAGGCGAAATGAGTGGTTCCGCAGGAATCTGTCCCGAGCGATTGGCCGTTGGCATTCTGCTGAAAAACCGCGGAGGTCTGAGCGAATGCGCGGGGAACGGCAAGGCCGAGCACGAGCGATAGGGAAAGAAAGAGCGAGCGGGTGGTGTTTTTCATAGGTCTCCATCCGTTAACGTGCAAACCGACCGGGAAACCGGACGAGAAATCTGAAAATTCTTTTTTTTCTACTTTGTATGCTTAACTTCTCGCCGAGCCATGAGCATTGCCCTTACCGACGAGGTCACGCGGATTTTGGAGGATTGGAACGGGGGCGATCTCGACGCGCCGGCCCGCCTCTTGCCGCTCGTCTATGAAGATTTGCGACGGCGCGCTGCGGACTATCTGCGACGGGAGAGGCCGGACCACACCCTGCAGGCGACGGCCCTCGTCCATGAAGCGTACTTGGAATTGGTGGACCAAAGCCGCGCTACGTGGAAAAGCCGTGGGCATTTTGCCAGTGTGGCCGCTCACCTGATGCGCCGAGTTCTTCTCGAGCATGCGCGCGCGCATAACGCGGAGAAGCGAGGTGGAAAACTAGAAAAGCTTTATCTCGACGAAACGAGAGAGCTGGCTCACGAGCACCCGCCGGAGTTGCTCGCACTCGATGAAGCTTTGCAAAGTTTCACCGCTGCCCATCCCCGGGAAGGTCGGGTCGTGGAATTGAAATTTTTCGGGGGCCTTGAAGTGAATGAAATCGCCGGGGTGCTCGATATTTCGCCGAAAGCCGTCGCGCGTGACTGGCATTTCGCGAAGCTCTGGCTCCGGCGCGAGCTTATGGAGAATCCCGCGCGTGCCTGAGCCGCAGGCCGAGCGAGTAGCCGAGCTCGTCAAAACCGCTCTCGAACTTCCCCCCGAAAGCTGGGCCGCCTTTTTGGATGCGGAGCGCGATCTCGACGCCTCCACCCGGGCGGACATCGAGTCTCTTCTGCAGCAAAACGAAACCGCCAGTCGATTTCTCGAGACCCCCGCCGTCCATTATGCGGCGCAGACGCTGATCGGCGAGGGAGCTTATCTCCCCGGCCAGACCGTCGGCGGTTACACTATTGTCTCTCTCATCGGCAGAGGTGGAATGGGTGAAGTCTATCTCGCCGAAGATCGAGAATTGCACCGCCGCGTCGCGATCAAATTCGTCCATCGCAGCATTGCTTCGCATGAACTGATTCGCCACTTCAAGCGGGAGGAACATCTTCTCGCCAGCCTCAACCACCCAAACATCGCCCAACTTTACGGAGCTGGCCTAACGACAGACGGCATCCCGTTCTTCGCCATGGAATACGTCGAGGGCGAAAGGCTGGATCAATATTGTGACAAACGCATGCTTCCGACGAAGGAGCGGCTCCAGCTTTTCCGGAAAGTCTGTGCCGCTGTCTCTTATGCGCATCAGCACCTCGTGGTTCATCGCGATCTTAAGCCCGCGAACATACGCGTGACCCCCGCCGGCGAACCCAAGCTGCTCGATTTTGGCATCGCGAAACTAGTCGAGCCCGAGGGCCAGCCGGACAAGGACGCGACCATCACGCTCCGCGGTGTGATGACGCCAGAATACGCCAGCCCAGAGCAAATCGAGGGCGGAACGATCACCACGGCCAGCGACGTCTACAGCCTCGGCGTTATCCTCTATAAACTTCTCACCGGGCAGAGTCCCTACCGGACGAAGACCGCGCGTCCTGACGAAATCGCTAGAGCGGTCACCGATCAGGAGCCTGCCCGCCCAAGCGCGAACGTCGCGCGGTCCGCGGCAGATGCGCCCTTCGCCCACCACAAACTCAAGGGCGACCTCGATAACATCGTGCTCATGGCGATCCGAAAAGATCCCGCGCGCAGATATCCCTCCGCCGCTCAGCTTTCCGAGGATATTCGGCGTCATCTGGAAGGCCTGCCCGTGCTCGCGCGGAAAGACACTTTCAGCTACCGCGCCTCGAAGTTCATCGCGCGAAACAAGATCAGCGTAACCGCCGCCATTCTCGTTTTCCTCGCAATCATTAGCGGTCTGACATTCAGCGCCTTGGAAGCTCGGATCGCGCGCCGCGAACGCGACCGCGCCCGGGCCGAGCAACTCAAAGCGCAACGCGTAAACGATTTTATGGAGTCACTCCTCGGGTTCGCCAATCCCGGATGGTACTCGCCGAGTGCGAAAAAAGGCCGGGATGTCACAATCGGCCAGGTGCTGGATGAAGCCGCCAGCCGCGTGGACAAAGATTTCGCTGATCAGCCCCAGATACGAGCCGAGTTACAGCGGAACATCGGCACCAGTTACTTTTATCAAACCCGGTACGACGACGCCGAACGCTACCTACGCGCCGCGCTCGAGACTTTCACTGCTCTTCACGGAGACGATGATCCCGACACCGCGCGCAGTGCCGCGGTTTTGGCGGACGTTTTGTTTTTCGAAGAGAAGTCCCCGCAAGCCGAGGCGCTCTATGTGCGCGCCCTGCGCATCTATCGAAAGGAGAGTAACAACCCATCCTTCGATCCTCGCTGGCACGCGGCCGCCGCCGCGGACATGGGTTTATTGCTCAATCAAAAGGGGGACCAAAAGGAAGCAGAGGCGCTCTGGCAGGAGGTGTTTGCTCTCGGGCCAAAACTTAAGGGAAATGATCGGGCTCCGATCGCGATTGTTAAAGCTAACCTTGCTGTCGTCAACTCCGAACGAGGTGACTTAGACCGGGCAGAAACGCTCTTGCGCGAATCGTGGGACGAGTTCAAAACCTTGCCGTCTGGCGAGCGCTATGAGTTAGCCGTCACTCTCACGGAACTGGGAAATATCCTGACTGTTAAAGGTGAGCTCGACGAGGCGGAACGACTCCTGCAAGAAGGCGCCGAGCTTTATCGGAAGGTTCTGGTCGCCAATTCTCCTTACCTCGCACGGAACTTGGAAATTCAAGCGCGGCTCTTACTTCAAAAAGGCGATGTCGCCGGCGCTGCAAACGCCATTGAAGAGTCGGCAAATATCTACGAACGCGGCCACTTCAGTCCAAGTTCCAGCTTTTCTACTACTGTCACCCGAGCTCTCATAATCAGTAAGAGTGGCCGACCGGCGGAAGCTGAGGTAATCCTGCGAGATGCGATACGACGATTTGAGATCGCCGCTCCGCAGGGGCATCTTGTTATCGCCATAGCGCGCAGCATTCGGGGAGAGTGCCTGGTTGCGCTGCAGCGCTACGATGAGGCCGAACCGCTCCTAATCGAGAGCTACCAGACCCTTAAAACGTCCCAAGGCCCCCACAATCCCCGCACCAAGGTCGCCCTCCGACGTCTCATCGCCCTCTACGAGGCCTGGCCGAAACCAGAGCTCGCCGCGCAATATCGCGCCCTGTTGTAGCCGCGTCCCTGTGGGGCGCGTGAGAGCGACGTTGAATCCGGATGCGACGCGGATATCCCACGCTTCCCACAGGGAACCGACTACAGAAGAAGCCTCAATGTCCGCCGGTGACCGTGTAGCCTTCGTTTCGCAAATCTTCGGCCAGCTCCAATTCCATCTGGAGCGCGGCTTCGTAGGGCATCGGATTCAGATGCTCATACAGCTCCGGCAACAGCCGCACACCATATTTCTCCACCACCCACGCCGCCTTGTAACCGTGCTTGTGATTTTCGAACCGATGCTCCGGCGGCAGCCCGCTCATTCCCACATAAACGCACGGCTTCCCCGGATCGCGTTTCGGATTGATCCGCAAAATGGTCGGATGCCGCGCCACCTTCGGATCGAGCAGGATCACGTAGACGTTGTGATGAAAGTCCGAATCCTTTTTCTCGAGTTCAGAATCTGATTTATAACGAAGGCGCGCCATCGTGGCGCCAGTCTATCACGGCCTGCTCCCCTCTCTATTGCAGGTTGTAAGCTTCCACCAACCCCACACCGGTCGTGTTGTTCTTGCCCCGGACGACAGCGGTATAATTCCCCGGCGCCAGCGTCGCCAGAATCGCGGGTTCGCGATCTTTATTCGGCGGAATGGTGGTCGCAATAATTTCACTCTCCTGCGTCTCGCGCCAGTCGTCGTTCGCGATCGTCATGCCGTTGCTGTCGTGCAATTCCAGAGTCGGATCGGCCAGCGCGCCCTGCACCCCGAAATCGCTCAGCGTCGGCCCAATCGCGCGCACTAATACCTTCGCCGGCTCCGTTCCGCCCACAATGAAACCGCCGATCATGACGTCGTCACCCGTGTTGATGAAACCGCGGGTCGAGATATTCGCCAGCTTAGCGGGCGACGCGGAGTCCAAGTCGTAGAGTTCCGCGATCCCGACACCCGTCTCGCCGTGCGCGCCCTTCACAACGGCGCTGTAGTTGCCCGGCGTCAGCGTCGCGACGATGACCGCTTCCCGCGGATCGCCCGGCGCGAAGCCACTCGGAATTTGCGAGGTATCGCCCTGTTGCCAGTTGTCATTGATCACGGTCCCGTCGCTCTTGTGCAATTCCAGGAGCGGATCAGAAAGCGTGTTCGGCACTCCAAACTGCGCCAGACTCGGCCCGAGGCCACGGATGAGCACTTTCTTTGTGGAACCACTCGGGCCGGTGACAATGAATCCGGCGATCAGGACGTTGTCGCCGGTTTGCACGCTCATTCGTGTGGCGATGTTTAAGGGCTGTCCGGATTGCGGTTGGGGCGCGTTCGGATTTACGGACACGAGCACTCCGTTACCGCTGAGGGTAAGAGAAGCGTTGCCACCGCTGGAATTGAACGCGCCATTAGCCGTTCCATATCCGAGCGGGCTGAAGGTGTCGGCCGGATCGATCGCAAAACCGTTGATCGTCTTGACATGAAGATTACCGCCGAGCGTCGCGGTTCCTCCTATTCGGAGTTGGTCCGCCTGGCCGAAATTCTTTCCCCCGGTTTCAACAATCAACGTGCCGTTCCCACCCTGGCTGAAGTCGCCCACCACGGAGATCGTTCCGGCGGAATGGCCGGGCGAAATGAATCCGCCGCTATTCGCCAGGCTCCCGACGACAACGCCCGATCCGGTCAGGGTTCCACCATTCAGCGAGATGGAACTTTCGATTGTGAAGCCGCTCAGATCCAGCTGGCCTCCGGTCTGGACGAATCCGGAATCCGCGCTTGGGGCGGCGGGCTCGATGGAAAGTGCGGGACGGCTGCCGCCATCGTTAGTTATCAGACTACTGCTATCGTGGCAGATCGCGCTGGCGCCATCGTTGCCGATTACGCTGCCGCCATCGTTGCTGATTAAACCGGCGCCATCGTTGCCGATCAAGCTTCCGCCATCGTTGGTGATTAAACTGCCGCCATCATTGGTGATGAGGCCGAGGCCATTCTCGCTGAGCAGGCTCCCTGAGTTTTCGAACTTCGCCGCGTAGACTCCGCGTTTGAGCGGGACCGGTTGCGGGGTGCTCGGAGGCGTGATCGCGGCTGCGATTCGCTTCGGCAAACTAACAATGAAAGCTCCGGCATTCTTGAAGAACGCGGCGACTCCATCGAATAATCCGTCCGGGGAGGCCGGGCGGTTGCCGGCGCTCGTTCCATTCGGCACCGGCACAAATCCGCCACGGCCGGTGATCCGGACCGTGCCGTTGTTCGTGACCGTGCCGCTCGCCGGAATATTCGTGTCGCTGACCAGGGCCATGATGGCGCCGGCGTTGATGGTCAGGTTGAGATTCTTCAACTGGCCACCGGCGACCGTGAAAAATTTGGCGATCGTGAGACTGCCGCCGGCTCCCGTAATCGAGCCGCTGCTCAGGGTGACGACGGAGCCGTTGATGTTCTGGGTCAGGGTTGCATCGAACGAACCAACGACCGCGAAGTCGTTCGGCCCGGGAATTCCGGGGTTGCTGTTCTCGTCGCGCCAGTTCGCGGCGTTGCTCCAGTCCCCAGACGAAACCATCCGGACTAATTTTGCACCGGCCGGTTTGATCCGGATATAAACCGGCTGAGCGAAACCGGCGATACCTCGATCGTCAATGGCAAAAGCTTTAAGGACATGATCGCCGGGAACAGTGGTGATGTATTGCGTGTTCAGGCTTGATCCGCCGGTCTCACTCGCCTCGATGGTGGCGCCATCGTAAACCAGTCCAAGCCGCTTGATGGTCTTTCCATCCGGACTTACCACATTCGTTATTCCGAGATTCAGCGTGCCCATGGCCGCGATAATGGGATGATCGGCGTCGAGACCGGACTGGCTTCCGGGTTGGGGAGACGGCGGAACGATATCGAGCGTCGGCGGCGCGCCATTCACGACGTCCTTGATTCCGACGATGTTGGAGAAACTCTGGACGAACCCCGGCGCTTTCGCGACCGCGCGGAAGTAAACCGGATCGCCAGAAGGATATTTCGTCGTGTCCAGATAGAAGCTGGTATGACTGTCATATTCGTGCATTTGGCCGGCGCGGCCGTCGTTCAGCCCCACCCAACTGGCGTCATCATCTGGCGTGGTCGTGGATTGGATGTAGAGGGTAATCCCGGCCTGATCGACGCCGACGTCGGCGCGGAAATTCATTTCCTGCCCGGCCCCATTTGTCTTCCCGTACAACGTTGTCGGGCTAAGGTGCGCCTGGCCGTAAGGAAGATTGAAGGGTCCGATGATGTTCGACTTGCTGTCGGGATAACCCGGGGCGCTCGAGAGGGCGCGGAAATACATGCCGGACGCATTTGGGTAGTTGGTCGAGGTGAGGACGAACTGGCCCGTCGTCTGGTCGATCGTCATATAACCCTTGCCCGACCCGTTATTCAGGTTAACCCAATCGATCCGGTTATTATCGGCCACGGTATTGATCTGGACACGCACGACCAGTCCTTCCGGGGTTCCACTTTGCTGCGCGCTGAAGTGGAGCGCGGTGTCGGAGAGATTGCCCGTCGGCGATTGGCTGCCATTGATCCGGAAGACCGTGGCGGAAAGTCCGCCGTGGGCCGGCACGGGCGGTGGAGGCGGAACACCATTGCCGAGGACGCTGATGTAGCCCGATGCGTTATTGCTGACGAACATCTGCCGCGTAGCCGCGTCGAAGACCATCCGCCCCGGGTAATGGCCGAGCTCGATTTGCCCGAGGAATTGATAATTTTGGAGCGGATTGAAAATCGTCACGCGTCCGGTGGCGTCGAACTGATTCGAATTGTCCGAGACATAGACGGTGTTGGTAATATCGTCGATCCCCACCCCGGCGACGGCGTCGCCATTGTTAGAGTTGGTATTGTTAAAGGTCGTTTCGACTGCATCGGTCGCGCCGTTGATCACCGTAACGTCGTTATCCACCGATCCTGCGCCGTTGTTCGCGATGTAGACCTTGTTCGTCTGCCGATTAATCGCGATCTCTCCCGGCACGGCGCCGGCACTTAACGTCGTGACGATCTGGTTGGTCAGGCTATTAATGACCACCACATTGTTGCCGCCGAATCCCGAGCCGCCATCCACGTAAACGCGACCGTTATCCGGATTCACTGCCACCGCGCTGGCAATGAAGGGCAGAGCGATGGTGGTAATGAGGGCGTTGTTGTCGAGGTTGTAAACATTCAACGTCGCCTGGCTGGTGCTGTTAGACCGCGCGCTGACAAAGAGGCGATGCCGCGCGTTGTCTACCGCCAGCCGGGCGTGATAGTAATCATCGCTCCCGACTGTAATCGCGCCGGCCAGCGTGCCCGTGGCTCCCTCGAGGATATCGACCATATTACCGTGGAGGCCATTGCTTGGATCCGCCGCGGTCGTGCGCGTGGCGTAAATTCGATTCAAACTTTCGCAGACAGCGATATCGCGAAAGCCTTCGTCGTTTACCAGCGCGTCCCGGGTATTCGCTTCCGTCGCCGTCCGGAAGAGAATGGCATGGCTGGCGACGTCGATCGTAAGGATATCTCTCGACTGCTCGTCGGCGACGTAGAGCCGTCCGCGATCGGAATCGACCGCAACGGAGATGGGTCGATAACCGACCGTGATGGTCTTGCTGCCGCCATTTGTCGGATCGATCACGCCCACGGCATTTTCCTTCCCGAAAGCGCTACCCACCGAATTGGTATACTGGGTCACGTAAAGCTTACCGCTGCTCGCCAAAACCCCGCCGAAACTAAACCCCCCGGGGAAAGATCCTAACGAGACGTTATTTTGAGTATCGATGACGTGCGTGACCGGAGTAGGGTCACTGAAGTAGGCGCGATGCCTCGTCGCGTCGACTGTCACTCCGACCCCATAGCCTCCGACAACCCCGAAGTCGTCCTGGGTCAGCGAAATGGAAGTCACGATAACGTCGGAGGCGCTATTGATGACGAGAACCACCGGGGTATTTCCGCCATTCGACACCACGGTGGCGGCAAAGAGTTCATTCGTCCCAGGATCAACGGCAATGTTCCCAACCATCTTGGTTCCGGTATGGATGAAGGGCTTGGTCACGAGAGCGTCGAGATCGACAACTGCGATGCGGCCCGCGTCATTCGAGTCGCTGATGTAGAGCTTCCGAGAGGTTGGATTCAGCGCCATGCTGAAGCCATGGACATTATCGCTTCCATTCGTTAGACCAATAGTCGCCAGCAGGGACAAGCTGGTGCCGTCATAAACGTTGACGTAGAAAGGATTAGTGAGGCTTAAGGCGAAGAGACGCCCGGTTGTCGGGTCTAGCAACACGTTGACGCCGAGGTTGCCGCTGAAACTTCCAGTGACCTGATTGGTCGCCCCGTCAATAACCGTAATCTGCGGTGCGAGATGCGCGCCATCCGGCCCACTGGAGGTCCCGAGGTAAATCTTGTTCGTCGCTTCGTTGACCGCGATGGCATCGACGCCCCACGGAAGCGAAAAGGCGTTGATCACGCTGTTGGTCTCCGCGTCGATCACGCTCACCCTGCCATTCGAGCCGAAGGTACTGCCGGTGCCCGCCGTATAGACGCGTTTGGTTGTACTGTTGATCGCGATCGGGAGCGGAAAGTAACAAGGGGGGCCCGGAAGCGGATTAATCGTGTCCGTCAGGGCCGGCACCTTGGCGGCAATGGCGCCGTTACCCAGGCCCAGCATGCATGGAAGGATGAGGCAAAAAGAATGGACCTTGGCGAGTTTGATCATAAATGAACGCAGCAATTGTTGCGGGCCTTCCCGGCAGATGGGCCCTTTTTTTATCTCGCGGAAAAATTGGGCGAATCGGCTCACTAAATGGTGGAAATTCTGCAAGACTCGACAGGCGAGCGCCTGCGTCTAAGTTTTAGCGTGAAAACCGAAATCGAGGATGGCGTGACCGGCTCCGGGAAAGAAGCGGTTGCTGCTCTCAGTGGCTTCCTGGCCGGCGGGAGCAAAAATCCCACGGTCAATGCGGCATTGCCTGCGGTTTATGACGAGCTGCGGCAGCTGGCCGCGAATTACCTCCGCCGGGAACGCAGCGATCACACCCTCCAGCCCACCGCCCTGGTCCACGAATCCTACCTCCGGCTCCTCAACCAAAAGACCGTCGATTGGAGCACCCGCCTCGAATTTCTCTCCATCGCCGCGCGGATGATGCGGCGGATTTTGGCGGACCACGCCATCGCGCGGAAGGCCGAGAAACGCGGCGGCGGCGCGCCGAAACTCCAGTTGGATGCAGCCCTCGATTTTTGCAATGACCACGCCATCGACGTCGCTGCGGTGGACGAAGCGCTCCGCGATTTGGAAAAGATGGATGCCCGTCAGGCGCAACTGGTAGAGCTCCGCTTCTTCGGCGGATTGACCATTGATGAGACCGCGGAAGTCATGTTGATCTCGCCGGCTACCGTAAAACGTGAATGGATGACCGCGCGGCGCTGGCTTCAGCGCGAGTTGGCCGGCGCCTACTAACCCGACGATCGCGCGCAGACGTGACATCGGAACGCTGGCAACAGGTAAAAAGCATCCTCGCTGCGGCGTTGGAACAGCCCGGCGAAAAGGATCGTGCCGCTTTTCTAGCCACCGCATGCGGCAACGACACCGCCTTGCGCCGCGAAGTGGAATCATTGCTCTCCCAACCCGTGGATGAATTTGAATCAGTTGCCGGAATGATTGGGATCGGGAGCGCCGACTTACTGCCCTCGGTCGACATCGGCCGTCAGGTTGGGAATTATGAACTGGTACGTGAACTCGGTCGCGGTGGTATGGGGACCGTCTGGCTGGCAAAGCGCGCCGATCAGCAGTTCGAAAAACTGGTCGCCATCAAACTCCTGAAACGCGGGACAGATACCGACGAAGTGCTGCGGCGCTTTCGCGACGAGCGCCAGATCCTGGCGCGCCTCGAGCATCCGAATATCGCGCGATTACTCGACGGCGGAATGACCGATGACGGCCTCCCGTATTTCGCCATGGAATATGTAGAAGGGAAACCACTGACGGAATTCTGCCGCGCGCATGCGCTGACCACCGACGAACGGCTCAGGCTCTTTCTCAAAATCTGCGCGGCCGTTCAGTTCGCTCATCAGAATCTTGTCGTGCACCGGGACCTGAAGCCCGGGAACATTCTCGTGACTGAAGATTGCGAACCGAAGCTGCTCGACTTCGGCATCGCCAAATTATTCGGGCCCGGCGATGACGGTCTGGAGGTGACCATGGCGGAACATCAACGCCTCACTCCCGCCTACGCCTCGCCCGAGCAGGTGCGCGGCGAGCCGGTCACGACCGTGAGTGATATCTACACACTCGGCACCCTTCTCTACGAGATCTTGACCGGAAAAAACGCGCATCGCTTTTCCACACCGCATCCGCCACCGACTGAATTGCTCCGCGTCGTTGCCCAGGAAGAGCCGCTCCGCCCCAGCGCGGCCGCCACTGAGGTTTCGATGAAGAGCCATTTACGAGGTGATCTCGATAACATCATCCTGAAGGCGCTGCGGAAGGAACCGGGACGCCGTTACGCCGGCATTGGTTCATTCGCCGACGACATTCGACGCCACTTGGAAAATCGGCCGGTGAGCGCCCGTCGAGACACCGTTTCCTATCGCGCGTCGAAATTCGTCCAGCGAAACAAGATCGGCGTGGCTGCCGCAACGCTTATCCTCCTATCACTTGTCGGAGGAATCATTGCTACCGGGTGGCAGGCGCGCGTGGCCCGGGCCCAGCGAACGCGCGCGGAGCGGCGGTTTAACGACGTTCGCACGTTGGCCAGCTCGCTCCTGAATGAATTAAACGAGGAGGCGGAGAAGCTCTCCGGCTCAATTAAGCTCCGCTCTATTCTGGTCAAACGAACGCTGGCCTACCTGGATAGCATCACTCAGGAAGCTGGCGATAATCGCGCGCTTCAGCGTGAGTTGGCAAACGCTTACCAGAAGGTCGGCGATATCCAGGGGAACACCTATTACTCAAATCTTGGGGACCTCACCGGTGCCTTGGAGAGTTATCGAAAATCTCTCACGCTTCGAGAAGTTCTGGCAAAAGCTGAGCCCCAGAACGAAGAGATTCGCCACGAACTGGCTCAGACCCGTGAAGGTTACGGCGACGTCTTATGGGGAGTGAATCGGCTGGCTGAGACTTTGCATAACTACAGCGAGGCTCAGACCATCCTCGAGGCGCTTGCAAAGAACGATCCAGCAAACCGGCCATGGCGCCTGGATCTTTCCAGGGTCTACCACAAAATTGGCGATCTTCAGGGTAACGTTGACTACTCAAACCTCGGTAATACGGCCGGGGCCGTCGAAAACAAACGAAAAGCCCTTGTCCTTCGCGAAGCTTTGGTCAGTGAAGAACCGTCGAACAAAAATTTTCGCGACCTTCTCTCTGAGAGCTATCTCAACCTTGGGAAGATGCAGCGCATCACGGGTGATTTGACCTCAGCTTTGCAGAACTATCGCAAAGCCCTGGCACTCCAGGAAGAGTTCTCAGCAGCCGAGCCCACCAACCAGGTATATCACCGTCATGTCATGCTTGCTCATCGATATGTCGCAGTTGCTCTTCAGGAGAATGGGCAGCTCGACGAAGCTCTGGCCAGTCAGCGCGTTACCTTGAAAATTGCGGAGGAGCTGGCCAGGGCCGACGATAAGAACACTCAAGCCCAACGAACTCTCGGCGTGTCCTATAGCGCGGTGGGCAATCTCCTGGCTAAGAGCGGAGATATCCCTGGAGCGCTGGAACATTTTCAAAAAGCCACCGGGATTCTGGAAGGTTTGTTAGCCGCCAGCCCGAACAATGCGCAGGTGCGGCGCGATCTCCTCATCGCCTATTTGGAATTCGGCGATGCGCAATTTCTCGCAGGAAGCCCACCCGCGGCGATGCAGTATTATCTAAAAGCGAAACCCATGGCCGAAGGGCTGGCCGAGGCTGACGCGCGCAACATTCAGGCCCGCAGCGATCTCGCGGCCTTATATTTGAGTCTCGGTGCATGCGAGCGGCAGAAGGGCGATCCGTTGCCAGCTCTCGACGATTGCCGCCGGGCCGTCGCCATCCGCGAAGAACTATCGGCGGCCAATCCCTCTAACGCTTTGACCCGACGCGATCTCGCATCTGCCTATTCCGAGCTGGCGGAAGTTTATGAAAAGCTCGCGGCAAACAATGAGGCGTCAGCCGTTCAGCAACAAGATAACTGGCGCGCAGCCAAAGAGTGGTACGGCAAAAGCCTTAAGATTTGGCAGGAAATGAAGAGCAACCGAATTCTTGGCGGCGCCGACGCCGCGAAACCTGAGGAACTAACTAGAAAGGTCGCAAACTGCGATTCCGCGATGGACTCGATCGCAAAGGGAAAGGTGGCACCTTAAGCCACGGCTTTAAGCGTGAGCTGTTCGTAAACGCCCTCGTACCGGGCCGCAGCTTCGGTCCACGAAAAATCGCGAGCCATCGCGCGTTCCATCAGCGCCGTCCAGGTCGTCTTGTCGTGGAAAAGTTCGCGGGCGCGTTTCATCGAATCCCAGAAGGCGTCCGGCGTTTTTTCGTAGCAGAGAAAACCGAACCCGGAGTCGATCGATGGATCGTAGTCCTCGATGATTTCCTGGATGCCGCCGGTCGCGCGGGCCACGGGCAGGGCGCCATACTTCAAGCTATACATCGCGCTTAAACCGCTCGGCTCGATCTGCGAGGGGATGAGGGAGATGTCCATGCCGGCTTCGATGAGGTGCGCGAGCGCTTCGTCGTACGTCTGGCGATAGGCGAATTTCGTGGGGTATTTGCGCGCGGCGATGGCGAGCGCGGTTTCGTATCCGGCATCGCCTTCGCCGAGGATGATCAACCGCACATCGTCCGAGAGGAGCCGGTCGAGGAGCGGCATCAGGAGATCGAATCCTTTTTCCGGCACGAGGCGCGTGACCATTCCGAAGACCGGGCCGGCGGGCGCGGGTGCAAGTCCCAATCCATCGAGCAGCAAATCGCGGCAGACCGTTTTGCCCTCCAGATTTCCGGGACCGAACTGGCGCGGCAACAGTTGATCGGTCTCCGGATTCCAGCGGCGGTAATCGGCGCCATTGAGAATCGCGGCGAGCCGGTGGGCGTGTTCCCGGAGGACGATGTCGAGATCGCAGCCGCCTTCGGGCGTCAGCATTTCGCGCCGATACCGCTCGCTCACGGTCGTGATTTTATTGGCAAAAACGATTCCGGCCTTGAGGAGGTTGAGCCGGCCGAAATATTCGACGCCAGCCGGCTTGAAATACCGCTCCGGCAAATTCGTCAGGTCAAAATCGAGGCCCCAGAAACTCCCCTGTTCCGCGAGATGATGAATCGTGAGCACAGTCGCGAACGGCAATTTCTGCTCGGCGACCAACACGGGCACCAGCGCGGCCGCCCAATCGTGGACATGGAGGATCTGCGGCGTGGGCGTCATCCGGCGCGCCATTTCGAGCGCGGCTTTGCAAAAGAAAATGAAACGGGCCGCGTTGTCTTCGTAAGCCACGCCGTGTTCGCCGTAGATGCTGGCGCGACCGAAGAATTCATCGCAGCGAATAAAGAACATCTGCACACCGCCCGCAGTCCGGCCTTCGACAAATTCCGCCACATGATTCCTGGCGCCGAGGCGGACATCCACCGTGATCCCGGTATCGCGCAGCTCGAACGCCAGGTTCTCGCTGATCTCGCGATAGAACGGCATCACGATCCCAACCTCGTGCTTGCGCGCGCGCAATTCCCGCGGCAGCGCCTCGAGCACATCCACGAGCGCCGTCGCCCGCGCGAGCGGCGGCCCTTCGGCGCTGATCATGAGGATACGCATGCGATTGAAGGCAGAACGTCCAACGTCCAACGCTCAACGTCCAACGTCCAATTTCAGAAAAAGCGGCGAACCGCCTCCTCTTAGTTCGACGTTGGACGTTGGACGTTGGGCGTTGGACGTTTCTTCTCTTCCTCGCCTAACGAGTATTCGCCCTTCACCCACTCAATCGCTTCCTTCCGGTCCCGAAGCGCTCCTTCGAGCTGCCTCGTCTCCACCGCTTCGAGGATTTCCCCGAACTTCGGCCCGGGCTCCAACCCGAGCGCGATCAAGTCGTCGCCGCGCACCAGCGGTGGCGGAATGATCGGTTCGTTCGCGAACTCATCCTTTTTCGTCAGGAGAAATTCGTAGTTATCCATCATCGCGTGGCTGCTCGCGCAATCGACCCGGTGCAGCTCCAACTCGTCGTTGAAAGTGGGACGCGCCATGAACCGCTTTAGTTTCGCCACCCGCATGTTGGGCACGTCCTTGAAGACCATGTGCTGCCGCACCGCTTCGACCGTCGCTTCGATTTCCGCGCGCGAAAATCGGAGCCGTTCCATGATGGCTTCCGTCATTTCCGCGCCGACCCGGTCGTGGCCGTTGAACCGGATGCGTCCTTCCTCATCCACCGCTGAGGTCGGTGGCTTGCCGATGTCGTGAAACAAAACGCTGAGGACCAGTGGCAACGATGCCTCCGCCGGCAGCATCTCCAGCATGATCCGCGTGTGCTTGAAGACATCCCCTTCGGGATGGAACTGCGGCGGCTGCTCGC
>JBEEHI010000106.1:0-13399 GCA_041167305.1 Verrucomicrobiota bacterium | reverse complement strand
ACGTTTCTTTCCGGCGGCGGCTACATCTTAAACGGCGGAAACCAGGCGGACAACTCGCGGGCGGCCTATCTGCAATTCGATCGCTGCGCGTTTGTGGGAGACACCACTTACAACAGCGCGAGTCTTTATCTGGCTTACGCCACCGTCGTGTTACGCAATACGTCCTTCACTAACGGTTCGTTCTGCAGCGTCTATCCCGGCTATCTTTTCGTCGATGGTGTCAGCTCCGATAGCTCAAAGCAGTTCGGCCTGGCCTTTGGATCCGACTCGGATCTTTTCCTCAACAACATCAGCGTGACGAACGCGGTGAATGAGGGACTGCTGCTCGCGGGCGATACCCGCAACGGCTCCAATGTCCTGCTCGGCGCGAATGTAACCCTGACAGGCAACGACTATCCGCTCCATCTGACCGTGGCCGGATTG
Organism: Verrucomicrobiota bacterium; assembly: GCA_041167305.1. Lineage (GTDB taxonomy): Bacteria > Verrucomicrobiota > Verrucomicrobiia > Chthoniobacterales > UBA10450 > AV80. The sequence continues at coordinate 12,976 of JBEEHI010000106.1, read as the reverse complement.
CACCCAGGCAGCGTGATTCCCGCGACCGGCAATCGTAACAACCTGATTCACGCGAGCGGAAGCGCCGGCAACGGCGGTTATTGGCCGAAGTTCGCGATTCCCTACTATGTGGATGGCTCACCTCTGACGGTCGGTAACGGACTTCGCATTCTCCCGGGTGCGATCGTCAAGATGGCGCCATTCTCTTATATCAATGACATTGGCTTCGGCGACGGCATGCGGGCCTACGGGACTAAACAGGCCCCGATCACCTTCGAACGCGCCGACCCGGCCCAGAGCTGGTATGATATCCACGCCGACCGCACCGAAGGCGGAAGGATGCGGCACACTATAGTTAGAGGAAGCTCGGATGGGGTGAACGGCGGACAATGGCGCCTGGAAAACTGCGTTATCCAGAACAACGGCATTGGGACCGATGGCAGCGCGTGGGTCAGCGGCACGCAATATCTGGGGAACACGACCGGCCATTACACCGGCACTTCCGGGAGCCTCAATAGCGCCGCGAACCCGAATACGTTCGAAGGCAATGGCACAGGCGTAGGTTGGTCCCCGGATGCGCGCAACGTCTGGTGGGGATCGCCGAGCGGTCCCAGGGTATCGAATAATCCCGGCGGCACAGGCGATCCCATCACCGATTCGACCACGGTCTACAAACCATTTCTCCTGGCCCGGCCGGATTACAATGACGCTCCGCCGGAAGTAGTCCTGATGCGGCCATCCTTCCAGCAAAATCCCGGGTCCAAAGTTACCCTGCGCTGGACTTCGACCGACGACGTCGGCATTGCGTCGCATAAGATTCTTTTCTCGGCGGTGGGAAATTATCCTCCTTCGTTCCAGACGATCGCGACCCTGCCCGGCAACCAGTTTACTTACGAATGGACGGTGCCGAACATCGGTAACACGGTCAACGGCAGCGACGCCTTCATCAAAGTAGTGGCCGTCGACACAACCGGAAAACAAAGTTTCGATGAAGCCGAGATCATCATTCCGACAAACGCCATCGGCGGCGATGTGCAGTTCAGTATGACGCCAGGGCAAACCTTTGGGGCTGGTTATATGATGGCTTCGGTTTTCACCACCAGCGGTCTCGATCCCTACCTGACGCGGTCGGAATTTTATCTGGAAGATGTGCGCGGCGAGACCCGCAAGCTGACCGGTCGCGGCCTTGGCGGTCTGCCCTTTTTTAGCACGGACACGGCGCGCTTCGTGGTGGCATTCGGAAACACGACTAATAATTGCAAATATTGGTACAGCCCATTTTTCAAAATCCGCCCGGATTCGCACCTGAACGATGCGCCGCCGACGGTGTCGCTCACCTTCCCTCAAGCAGGAAGTTCTTTTGCTACCGGCAGCGTGATTCCAGTCAGCTGGACGGCCAGTGACGATGAAGGCCTGCGCGGTTTTGATATCATGGCGACCTACGACTCAGGGCGCACCTGGCAGCCGATCGCGCAAAACCTGCCCGGCACAGCACGCAGCTTCGACTGGCAAACGGCGCCGGGCACGGGTTACGCCGACGTTCGCATGATGGTAATCGCCAAAGACTGGCGCTTCCAAACCTCGTCGGATGGCGCGGCGCGGAGCTTTGGCATTGGCGCTGGCGGACCTGGGCCGACCCCAAGTCCAACGCCTACAGCTACCCCAACGGCAACCCCCGTAGCCACACCTACTCCTACAGCTACAGCTACAGCTACAGCTACAGCTACGCCCACGGCTACGGCTACTGCCACCCCAATATCTACACCAACTGCGACTCCGGTAGCAACTGCGACCGCTACAGCCACAGCTACGCCTACGGCTACTGCCATCCCGATATCTACACCAACTGCGACTCCGGTGGCGACAACTACAGCTACAGCCACGGCCACGGCCACGGCCACAGCGACTCCGACGGCAACCCCAGTAGCCACGCCCAGCGCTACGCCGACCGCCAGTCCGGTGGCAAGGGCTATGAATCTCTCGACCCGCACGAGTGTTCAAACGGGTGACAATGCAGGCATCGGCGGTTTCATCATAACAGGGAACAATCCAAAACGAGTGCTGCTCCGGGCCATCGGCCCTTCGCTCGTCAATTTCGGTGTTCCCAATCCCCTGGCTGATCCCGTGCTCGAACTCCACGGTCCCGCGGGCTTTGCCACCGTCACGAACAACGACTGGAGACAGACTCAGCAGGCGGAGATTCTGGCGACCGGCATTCCGCCGACCAACGACCTTGAATCGGCGATTGCCGCAACGCTGGTTCCCGGATCGTATACCGCCATCGTGAGAGGCAACGGGAACACCTCCGGGATTGCTTTGGTGGAAGTTTACGATCTCAATCAGGCGGCTGACTCCAAACTTGCCAACCTCAGTACCCGCTCCTTCGTCAGCACTGGCAACGATATCGTGATCGCCGGTTTCATGCTAGGCAGCAACAGTGGGAACGGAAGGGTCGCGGTGCGGGGCATCGGACCCAGCCTCGCGGCGGCGGGAGTGTCGAATGCGCTGGCCGATCCCATGCTCGAGCTCCGTGACACGAATGGGGCCCTCATCGTGGCGAATAATGACTGGCAGGATAACGCGACGTCAGCCGCATACCTCACTGCGAAAGGTCTCGCACCGACAAACCCCCGCGAGTCCGCCATCGCCCCAACGTTGCCGCCGGGCCTCTACACCGCCCTGCTCACGGGTGGGAACAACGGGACGGGCATCGGTGTGGTCGAAGTTTACGATTGCGGCCAAATCTATTAGGGGCGAAGGCGCGACGTGACAGCACCGGGCGCGCACTGATACGGTGCGCGCAATGGAAGGCGCCGATTGGACGTCGCTCAGCGACGAGCAACTGCTGGAGCGGCGGATCTCGAAGCTTGAGTTGCGGCTCGAAGGGTCCGGACTCGAACCGCTCATCAAGCAGCTCTACGACGAGCTGTCGGCGAAAGGCCTGACCTTTCATCCGCCGTGTCACATCGGCGATGAATGGTTCGTCCCGGTCGGTATCCCGGCGATCTTTGTGCCGTTTTTCCTCGTGCACGATCGCCTGCGCAATCTGGAAAAGGCGATGATGCTCGAAGTGGAAGGCGGGACCCCGGACTCATTCATGCGACTGATCCGGCACGAGGCAGCGCACGCTTACAGCTACGCCTATTATTTGCCGCGGAAGAAAAAATGGCAGGAGGCTTTCGGAAGAACATCGCGCGATCAAACGCCGGACGTTTATCACCCGCAGCCCTTCAGCCGCGGCTACGTAGTGAATCTCGATGACTGGTATGCGCAGAGCCATCCCGACGAAGATTTCGCGGAGACGTTCGCGGTCTGGCTGACGCCGGAGGCCGATTGGCGGAAGCGTTACGGCGGCTGGAAGGCGCTGCAAAAGATCGAGTACGTGGACGAGCTGATGCGGTCGCTCGCGGGCAAACCGCCGCTCCACATGCCGGAGTATCGCCCGGCGGACTACGATTGTTTGAACCTGAAGCTGAAAACTTACTACGCGCGGAAACGAAAACTCTACGAGGATACCTATCCCGATTTTTACGACGCCGATCTTCGGCAGCTCTTCTCCGCGACGCCAGGGCCGGGTCGAATCACCGCGGCGGTTTATCTGCGGCGGCGCCGGCGCCGGCTCTTGAATTCCGTCTGCCAGTGGACGAATGAAAAAAAATTCCGGGTGAACAAGCTGCTCTCACGTCTCATCGATCGCACCGACCAGCTCGATCTGCTCGTTTTGAACGATGATCCGCAGCAGGATTTCCGCATCACGTCATTCATCACGACGCTGGTGATGAATTACCTTTTCACCGGCAAATTCAAACGCACCAAATAGCGTGAAGAAAAAACTCAAAGTCCTCGCCCTCTTCGACGCGATCCGGCCGACCACAATCGACCAGGACCTGACCAAGGAGATGAAGACCGAGGATTGGAAGACGGAGGCGAACGTCCTCGCGGCGCTCGGCGCGCTCGGCCATCCCACCGAGCATCTCGCCATCTTCGACAATCTCGATTTGCTCCGGCAAAAACTGGAGACCTTCGCGCCGGACGTGATTTTCAATCTCGCCGACCAGTTCAAGAACAACCGCGGGTTCGACCAGAACATCGCATCGCTTCTCGAGATGCAAGGCGTGCCGTTCACCGGCTGCGGCGCAACGGGCCTCGTCCTTTGCAAGCACAAGGGAACGTCGAAAAAAATCCTCGGCTACCATCACATCCACGTCCCGAATTTTGTGGTTATCCCGCGCGGGCAGCGGATCGCGCGATTGAAGAGACCGAAGTTTCCGCTGTTGGTGAAACCGGTGAAGGAGGAAGCGTCCTACGGAATCTCGCAGGCATCTTTCGTGACCAGCGACGAGCAGTTCAAGGAGCGGGTGGCGTTCATTCACGAAAAACACGACAGCGACGTGATCGCGGAGGAATACATCGAAGGCCGCGAACTTTATGTGAGCGTGATGGGCAACGCGAAGCTGACAGTGTTCCCGATCCGCGAGCTGGTCTTCCGGGAAGTGCCGCCTAACGAACCCAAGATCGCGACCTACAAAGCGAAGTGGGACGAGGAATACCGGAAACGCTGGGGGTTACAGAACCAGTTCCCGGAAGGACTTGAGCCGGCGCTGGTCGCGCAGATCGAGGAGACGTGCAAACGCATTTATCGTTTGCTCACCATCGAAGGCTATGCGCGCATCGACTTGAGGCTGACGGCGGCCAACGAGATTTACTTCATCGAGGCGAATCCGAATCCGATCCTGGCCGCGGACGAGGACTTTGCCCAGGCGGCGGGCAAGGCGGGACTGACCTATCCTCAATTGATCGATCGGATTATCCGGCAGGCAATGAAGGCGGTGCGCGGGTAAAGACAGGAAGAAAACGCCCAACGCCGAATTCGGAAAGAGAAGCGGACATACCTATGGCTGCTCCGCGCTACTTCAATGAATTGAGAAACGCGATGAGCGCCTGAACGTCGGATGGAGAAAGCTTTTGATTGAAGCGCGGCATCTCGCCTTTGATGCCATTGTTGATGAGAGCGCTGAGACGCGCGTCCGTCTTGCGCAACCCATGCAGATCGGGCCCTTCGTCGCCGCGGGCGTCGTCGCCGTGGCAGTGGGCGCAGTTCATCAGGAACAAATGCTGGCCTTGCGCGACCAGCGGATTTTGCGGTGAATTTGTGGAAGCGAGCGAAGACTGGAGCGCAGATTTTTTCTGCATGAACTCGGCGAGCGCCAGGGTGCCGCCCAACATGCTGGCCGCGATCGCGCCCGCGCAGAGCGCTGCTTTCACCGCTCCTGCACTTCTCATTGACCCGCTTGACCGGCCAAAGCCAGCTCACCGCCCCAGTAGCCCGCCGCAAAAACGAGCACCGACGCGGCGAACATTCCAATGAGGTAAATTCCAAACGCGCGTGATGACGCTCGCTCACGCATGAGCAAACGCCAGACGACAAGCGCGATTGAAATCCCAAAGACCGGCCAAACAAAAATATGGTGCCGGAGAAGCGAGCCGGTGCCCAGAGTGCGCCAGTTGCTAATCAGCAAACCAGACGCAACGGCGGCGAAGGTAAAGCTAACCCCGATAAACGCGGCGCCGAATCCGGCGAAGTGCAGGCCACGTCGGGCAGATCGATCCGGCCAATAGAGACCGAGCACATCGAACAGCACCGACACGAACAGCAGGACGATCGGAAAATGCGTGCTGCCGCCGTGGACTCGCAACCAGAACTCTTCGCCCATTACTCTTCTCCGTGGGCTCAGCCCAGGGCGGCATCGACCACCGCGAGCGAATGTTTGCCTTCGCTATAAGTCACATCCGTGATGCCGAGCACGCTCCGCAATTTCCCAGCATCCACTTTCATCGGCCCGGGCTTCGGCGCAGTTCCGGGCGCGGGTTGCGGAAATGCAGTCGACATCGCGGTATGAAAATTCAGGTTTCCCTCGGTCTTTTTCATGACCTGATGGATGTGGCCGTTGAGGACGGTCACCGAACCGAAACGTTTCAAGAGCGCGAGGGCGCGTGCGCCATCTTCGGTGCCCCAACCCCATTGCGGGTAAACTTCCCAGAGCGGGACGTGCGCGAAGACAACCACCGGCGTGCTATCGGAAACGGCTTTCAGATCGTCAGCGACCCACGCGAGCTGATCCTCCCCGAGGACGCCGAGCCCGCCCTCGCGAATGTGGAGGACGTTATTCAAGCCGACAAAATGCGTCCCCTTGTGATCGAAGCTAAACCAGCCCTCGCCTTTTGTTCCCTTGCCGAAGCGTTCGAGATATTGTTTGCCGTTGTCGTTCAGGACATCGTGCTCGCCCGGGACGTAAAAGATGCGGCTGCTCTTACAATCCTTCAGAATTTGCTCGAGGGTGTCGAATTCCTCCGGCTCCGAGAGGTGGGATAGATCGCCGGTGTGGAGAATGAAATCCGGCGGCGCAGGCAGCGCGTTGATCTTGGCCACCGCTTCCTTCAAGGTGCCGAGCACATCCTTGTTTGCTTCCTTGTTGAACCCAATGTGGCTGTCGCTGATCTGCACGAAGGTGAAATCACTGCCGACCTCCGCCGCCTGGGCGCTGCCTGGCCGCAAAATTCTCGAGACGACGAGACCGCCGCTCGGGGCCCAGAGCATGCCCGTTCCGGCCCAGGCCATGCATTTCAGAAAGCCGCGCCGGTCAACGTCGTCATGGTTGTGATCGTGTAAGAGATAGTCGTTGTGCATAAATGAATTGTTTCGACCTTCCTGACCGCGCGATGCCGGCGTTTATTCCCCCGCGAAGATTAATTTTGAAGGCGGGAATAAAATCGCGCTGCGAGCAGTCTGGACTATTTTGAACCGGATCAGCACACAGCCGGTGGAAAACGAAACCGCGCCCTTTGAGAAAACGATTTTGCCGCACCTGGATGCGGCCTATAACCTCGCGCGCTGGCTTACCGGCAACGAGCATGATGCCCGCGACATGGTCCAGGAATCCTGTCTGCGCGCTTTCAAATTCTTCGGGGGTTTTCGCGGCGGCGACGCGCGGTCATGGTTCCTCACCATCGTGCGCAACACCGTTTACTCATGGCTCCAGCGCCGCCAAAAGAGCGAGCACGTCTTTCATCCCGAGGAAGAGATGGAAAAATTCGAAGACGTTTCCGCTAACCCAGAGCAAACCTTCGCGCGCAACGCCAACATCGAAGCGGTGCGCGCCGCGATCGCGCAATTGTCGCCGGAATTCCGCGAAGCTCTCGTGTTGCGCGAGATGGAGAATTATTCCTACAAGGAAATTGCCGATATCACTGGCGTGCAGATCGGGACCGTCATGTCGCGATTGGCGCGGGGCCGTCGCCAATTGCAACGCATCCTTGGCCGGAGCGAAGACACTTCGGGAGGAATCGTTTCATGAATTGTGATGACGCCCGGCGGCTGATCGCAGCCTACAGCGACGGCGAGCTGGACCTTGTTCGCAGTCTCGAGGTGGAAGAACATTTGCGCGGCTGTGACTCCTGCACCTTGGCTCGCGAGAATTTGCGCGCGCTGAGACTGGCGGCGCATTCGGCCTATTTTCGAGCGCCTGACGATCTAAGGGAGAGCGTTCTGGCGGCTGTTCGCGCGGCTGATCGCATCCCGCAAAACGTGATGGTTCGCCCCGCTTCGCGTTCCTGGATCACGGCTGGCCTGGGCTTGGCCGCCGGAATTCTCCTGGGTTTTTTCGTCGGGCAAAATCTGTATCGCCAATCGAGGGAGCAGACGTTGCTGGCCGAATTGACCGACAGCCATGTTCGTTCTCTCGTCGGCACCCATCTGACCGATGTGATTTCTTCAGACCAACACACCGTACGTCCCTGGTTTGAAGGCAAACTTGATTTCGCGCCTCCCGTTGAGGACTTGTCCAGCCAGGGCTTCCCACTGGTTGGTGGGCGGATCGAATACATCGACGGGCGCGCGGTGGCGGCGCTGGTTTACGAACGTCGTAAACATTTCATTAATCTTTTTGTGTGGCCTACCACGGCTGGCAGCCAGGAGGTGAAAGCAGAAAAACCTCGGCGTGGTTACCATATCCTTCGTTGGCGCGCGGCCGGGATGAACTATTCGGCAATTTCGGAGATTGCCGAAGATGACCTGCGAAAATTTGCAGCCACTTTCTCCGACGCGATGATATCACCCCGTTAAGGCGCAGTCTCCATCCTTGACGCCTTCAGCCTAACGAGCCAATACTCGCCGCCTAACGGAGGATAACCATGTTACATCTCGATACTGGAAACACCGCCTTCATGCTCCTCTGCGCGAGCCTGGTGATGTTGATGACGCCGGGGCTGGCATTTTTCTACGGCGGTTTAGTCGGACGAAAGAACGTGCTGGCCATCATGATGCAGAGCTTTGTCTCGATGGGCTGGACCACGGTGTTGTGGTGGGCTTTCGGGTTCTCGCTTTGTTTCTCTGGCGATCAAAAGAGCGGCACGGACTATTTCGGAATTGTCGGCAACCTGCAGTGGGCCGGCCTGCGCGGCATCACGCTCGCGACGCCCTCGCCTAACGAGACCATCCCGATGCTCGTCTTCTGCGCCTACCAAATGATGTTCGCGATCATCACGCCGGCGCTAATCACGGGCGCGTTCACGAACCGGATCACCTTCAAGGCTTACATGCTGTTTCTGACGGCGTGGCTGATTCTCGTTTACTTCCCCTTCGTCCACATGGTCTGGGGTGGCGGCATCCTGCAGCAGTGGGGAGTGAAGGATTTCGCGGGCGGAATCGTCGTCCACAACATCGCGGGAATCGCCGCGCTCGCTTCCATTCTCTACGTCGGCAAACGCAAAGTCGTCGATCGCGGGCCGCACAGCATTCCGCTCGTGGCGCTCGGCACCGGCTTGCTCTGGTTCGGTTGGTACGGCTTCAATGCCGGCTCCGAGTTCCGGGTCGATTCGATCACTGCCGTCGCGTTCATCAATACCGATATCTCCGCTTCGTTTGCGGCTATCGCGTGGTTGCTGGTCGATTGGCGAGTTTCAAAGAAACCGAAATTCCTCGGCTTGCTTACGGGCGCGGTCGCGGGTCTGGCCACAATCACTCCCGCGGCGGGCTACGTGTCGCCTGCGACGGCAGCCATCATCGGGACCGTGGCGGGCGTCGTTTGTTTCTACGCCTGCGCTTTGAAGAACAAGCTCGGCTGGGACGACGCTCTCGATGTGTGGGGTGTGCACGGAGTAGGCGGCTTGCTCGGAATTATTCTTCTTGGCGTGTTCGCCTCGACGGCGTGGAACCCGGCGGAAAACGGCGGCGTCAACGGATTGCTCGCCGGCGATTCGAGCTTCTTTCTGAAACAGCTCGGTGCCGGATTGTTTTCAACCGTGTGGGCGTTCGGCTTCACTCTGGCGATGCTGTGGCTCATTGACCGCATCACCGTCGTTCGGGTGGAAGAGTCGCACGAAGAGCTCGGGCTCGACGAGGCGATCCACGGCGAGACGGCCTATTTAGAAGTGGATGAGGTTGTGATCCGGTCAGGCCAGCCGCTCTGATTCGGATTTGGGCCGCCCGGTTTCTCTTGATGATCGCTCAGCTTCTGAGGGCCCGATCCGCCTCTTTTTCCGCGGCCCTTTTCTTTGCGATCTCGGCAGGCCACGCCTGGGCGCAAACCCTCACTCCGTCTGAGGAAGACGCTCAAAAAAAGTTCGTTGAAAAAGAAGAGGCAAAGTCGCGCCTTTCCATTTACGGCTGGGTCGAGACCGGCTTTACCGGAAACGTCGGTTCTCCGAAGGACAATCAGAACTTCGGCCGGCTTTTTGACGACCGGAGCAACGAGTTCGTAATGAACCAGGCGGTGATCACGGCGGAACGCGTCCTCGATCCGAAGGTTGGCTTCGATTGGGGATTCAAATTCCAATTCCTGTTCGGGACCGATGCGCGTTACATCCACTCGCTCGGCTTATTCGACCATGCGATGGGGAATAGCCTCTATCAGCCGGACATTCCCGAAGCCTATCTGAGCCTGCATTTACCGCTGATCACCGAAGGCGGCATCGACGTGAAGGTCGGGAAATTCGTTACGCTCGAAGGCGCGGAAACGATCGACCCGCGCACCAATCCCTTTTACTCGCACACTTACATCTTCAATTTCGCCATTCCCTTCAACCACACCGGCGCGCTGTTTACCCTTTACGCAACCAAGTGGCTGAACCTGGTGGCCGGCGTGACCCGCGGGGTCAACACCAGCATCGATGACAATAACGACGCGGCGGCATTCCATGGCGGGATCGGGCTCCATCTCAATGAAGAGAAATTTGTCGTCTCCGCGGCGACGCACATTGGTCCCGAAACGCCGCACAACGATCACGATCTCCGTTACCTGAACACGATCACCACCACGTGGAAGATCACGGACAAACTGACCTCGATCACTGACATCAACTACACCCACGATGACGGCGCGGACGCCAGTGCGTATGGCGTGGCGCAGTATTTCATTTACGCGATCAACGACAAGATCACGGCCAAGATCCGCGGCGAAATCTGGCGCGATGCCCAGGGCTTCTACGCCGCGCAGTTTGCCGATTCCCATGATCCGATGCGTGCGCTCGAGGGTGCGGCGATCACCGATCCGCGCACGGTCGGCGGTGGCCGGACCACTTATGGCGCTCTCACGATCGGGCTCGACATCAAACCGCCGGCTCCGAAACCGCTCAGCAGCCTCACCATTCGGCCCGAATTACGCGTCGATCATTCCTTCAGCAATACGCGCCCGTTCAACGACTCGAGCGACGACACCATTTTTACCGCGGCGATCGATGTGATCGTTGGCTTCTAGCAGGCCCACTCGGCCTTGGGGCGAGAAAGTTGTTGCCTTAGTTCCGCGGTCGAGGGAATCTGCGAACCAATGGAGCGAAAGGTCAGGCGGAATTTGGTTCAGAGGGCTCTCATCGGCTGGACCTGTGTCGCATTCCTTTCCGCGCTGGCGTTAAGTGCCGTGCCCCGGTGGCACGAGTTGATTCACTCAGACGCCAACACGGCCCAGCACGAATGCGCCGTCACCCTGATTGGCTCGGGTAATTATCATAGGCCAGCGCCAGCGCCTCTGATCGTAGCGCCGGCGCCGGTTTTCCATCTCTGTTTTGTTCCGGCGCAGCATCCGGTTTGGGTCGCTTCGTCGTTTGTAAGCGCGCGCATCTTCGAGCACGCGCCGCCGGCAATCGCCCAGGCATAGGTTCCAGCCGCGTTCACGCGCGGGGTTTCGCGTTTCGATTTCATCGCGCGTCTTGCGGCCCGGATTCCGTGCCCTCCAACAACCACTGCGGCTCACTGTACCGATGCCGCATCACCCGCACTCAAATCCCATGAATTTCCAAAAACTTATCCATGAAAAAATTTCTGATTACCGCAGCCGCGGTGCTCGCCGTTGCGAGCATTACGTCCGCGCAAGACGCGGTCCGCCCGACCGCTTCGCCCACGCCGTCCAGCACGGCTGAAACTGAACGCGTCGTCGTAGTCGGCGGCGCCATTGAACAAAGCGAGACCGACAAAGCCCAATCGGTCACGATTCTCAGCGAGAACAATCTGAAGGAAAAAGCAGCGGCTACCCTTGGCGACACGCTTGCCAACGAGCCGGGCGTCGCCGGCAGCGGCTTCACGGTCGGCGCGAGCCGTCCCGTTATTCGCGGTCAGGCGGACAACCGCATCCGCGTCCTAAACAATGGCACCGAGGTCTTCGATGTCTCCAACCTCAGCCCCGATCACGCGCCGAGCGTCAGCGCGCTCCTGAGCCAGAGTATTGAAGTAGTCCGCGGACCCGCGACGATCCTCTTCGGCTCCGGAGCAATCGGCGGCGTGGTTAATCTGTCGGATAACGTCATCCCAGTCGAGCAGCCTCCGAACAACCTGGGCGGCGAAGTGGATGGCCGGTTCGATAGCGCGGACCTGGAACGAAGCGGCGCCATCGCCCTGACGCTTTCGCCGATGAAACACATCGTCCTCCATGGGCAGTTCGCCTACACGCGCACCGACGATCGCCAAATCCCTGGCTTCGCGCTCGACGAACGGATCCGCGCCGGGCTCACTCCCGCCCAAGCCGGAGGCCGAGGGTTTGGCGAGAACCCGGAAGGCGAAGTGCCAAACACGTTTGTCAAAACCAAGGACTACGCCTTCGGCGCTTCCTACGTCTGGGACAAGGGATACATCGGAGCGTCCTACACGCAGTTCCTGTCCGTTTACGGCGTTCCCGACGATCCCGAGGTGGACGATCCTGCGATGCCGCCGGTGCATGTGCGGCTCGATGTGGACAAACGTCAATGGAATGTGCGGAGCTCAATAGTCGATCCACTCCCGTGGTTCTCGACCATGAACGCGAAGTTCGTCTACACCGATTACCAACACCAGGAGCTCGACGACAATGAAGTCGGAACCACCTTTAAGACCAATGGCGTCGATTCACGGCTCGAGCTCGTGCATAAACCCATCGGCCCGTTGGAAGGCTCGATTGGCGGACAATTCTTCTACAAGGAACTGTCTGTCCTCGGTGACGAATCATTTCTTCAGCCTACTCAAACCACCCAGATTGCAGCGTTCCTGTTCGAGGAGCTGAAAGCGGGCAATCAAGTACGCCTCCAATTCGGCGCGCGGGTTGAGCATCAATCGGTTCATATCGACAGCAGTGATCCGGCCCTGACTTCGCTGACGTCTCCCAGCCAGCAGGATGTGGATTTTCTGCCGGTCAGTGGCGCGGCCGGGGTTCTCTACGATTTCGCGGAGAGCTGGCAACTTGCGGTCAATGGCACTTACTCCCAGCGAGCGCCGACCGCGGAAGAGCTTTTCGCGCGCGGGCCGCACGCCGCGACGTTCCAATTCATCATCGGCGACCCAACGCTCAGCGAAGAAAAAAATATCGGCATCGACCTGAGCTTGCGCAGAACTGCCGTACGCGTCACCGGCACCATCAGCGGCTTCTACAATCGCTATGAAGGTTTCATCGATTTCACACCGACGGGCACCTTTGAGGATGGCCTCCAGGTGTTCGTTTACACGCCGAAAACCGCCGAGTTCTACGGAGGTGAAGCG
>JBEEHI010000105.1:0-6811 GCA_041167305.1 Verrucomicrobiota bacterium | reverse complement strand
CCGAAGAAGCAAACTACGGAATGATCAAGCTCATCTGTCCGGAGTGCCGCCGCGAAAACGAGGCCGAGCGAATTTATTGTCACGATTGCGGAGCGCGCCTCGACCGAACGGCGCTCGCGAAAGAGGCGCCGAAGGGCGAAGACGCCAAGGAAACGCAGCGCCGCCTGAAGAGCATGCTCGATCCGTCGCGGGCGAAGATGCGGCTCATGTTTTTCAAAGTGAGCAAGCTGATCCTCGGGGCGTTAGTGGCGGCAGCGATCGTCCAGATGATTCTCCCGCCAGATGTTCCGGCGCGCGTGAAGGCCGGTGAGTTCCCGCCCCAAATCAATCTCGATCTGGAAAACGCCGCGATGAATCATAGCCAGGTCCCGTTGCGCTACACGGAAGCGCAGGTAAACGCCTACCTCGGCAATGCGCTCAAAAGCAAGCAGGCCGCGCTCAGCTCCCTGCTCCGGTTCGAGCGTGCGGTCGCGACCTTCGACGAAACCGTGTGCCGTATCACAGCGGAGCGCTCGCTTCTGGGGTTTTCCTTCTTCACGACCACGTCCACCAAGGTAACTTTGCAGGACGGGAAAGTGATCGCTTCAAATAACGGTGGCAGCATCGGGCGCCTGCCAATTCATCCGCTGATCATGAAATACGCCGACCCGCTCTTCGGCGATCTCTGGACGGCACTGGATCGGGAACGGAAATCGGTCGCGAAGATGAGTGCGATTGAATTTCATCCGCAGGCCGTGGTGCTGATCCCGAACCCGTAGAAAAACGTCGGCCGGGCCGCTTTCGCGACCCGGCCAAACGCCCAACCCAACAAAGTTGTCGCGCTTAGGCGAGGCCCATCGTCCTGAGCAACTGGGGATCGATGAGGCCGTCGACGGGCAAACGGTTGTTGCGCTCGAAAGCGCGAATCGCGGTACGAGTTCCGGGCCCGATCACGCCGTCAACCGAGCCGTGGTAATAACCACCACGGGCGAGCCGGCGCTGAACGGCGGCGACCGTCGCATCATCGTTAATGCCGCTAGTGGCGTAGACGGTAGTGCGCGGCGCGTAGTAGCCGTAGCCGTAGGGATAGTCGCCGTAATATGGATAACCGTAGCCGTAATCGTAGTACGGATAACCGAGGCCGATATAGAAACTCGACCGCGGCCGGTAATAGCGGTGATGATTCCAATTGCTCACCACGGTCCTTGACCTTTGGAACGAGGGCCGGGCGCTGGTTCTCGTCACGGGTTGGGCGATCGCGGACGAAGCCGCCACCGCGCCGAGCACGAGAGCGATGATAAGAAGTTTGGTTGTTTTCATTTTATTTCCTCCTCTTGATTAGACGCCGGAAAACCGGAAAAGTTTCGATCTAATTACGCGATAAGAGAAAAATTCTTTGGTGAGTTTTTCGCTCGCTTCATCGCCACCAGTCTTGAGAGGCTTACACGTGTGCGTCCCCCCGCTTACCGTCTTTTCGTGGTCGGGATTTGCACCTTGAGCGCGGCGGCGGCGCAACCGGTCGAGCAAAGTATCAGCACGTCGCGGCAGTTCATCGTTTACGGAACCGACGTCGGAGTGCGCGGCGCGATCTGCGATTTGGCCGAACGAACGAAACGCGAGCTGCTCACCCTGCTCGCGCAACGGGACAACTGGACCACGGCCATTGTCATCAACGCACAGTATCCGCGCGCGAATCTGCCGGAGTCGCCGCGGCTCCGTGTCGATCTGGCCCAGACTGGCTTTGGGCTGAAATTACAGCTCGATCTCGTGATCGATTCCGCGATGAGCCGGCCGGAAATCCGACGCGAGCTTCTGCGAGCTGTGGTCCTCGAAATGATCTACCGCGCTCAGCCAACAATTCCGGCCGGGACGGCTTACGTTTCGCCGCCTGACTGGTTCCTGGAAGGTGTGCCGGGCCAGCAATCCGATCTGCCGCACGACCGTGTAACTGCGATCCTGGCGGTGCCGATGTTGGCGAAAAATGTCTTGCCGCTCGAGAAGTTTCTGGCGCAACGACCGGAACTGCTCGACGCGCCCGCCCGAAATATCTATCGCGCATATTCCTTTGCGCTGGTCGACTTGCTCAGCCGCGCGCCGGATGGACCGCATCGTTTGGCGCAATTGATTTTAGATCTGCCGGCTTCCTCGAACGATCAAATGGCCGAGCTGCGCAGTCATTTTCCGGGATTGTTCGAGTCGGACAGAGCGGAGGCGACGTGGAAAAAACAGATCGCGCGCCTCGCCAGCGATCAGCCCTATCACTTGCTCGCCAGCGCGGAAACCGAACGGCAGCTCGACGAAATCCTCCGATTAAGAGTCGTCGATGGCAGTAGAGAGAAAACCTATGACCTGACGCAGTTCCCGATTTTTCTGAAACAAAAACCGGCGAAGCCGAGACTGGAATCGCTTGTGCATGAGCTGAGGGTCCTGGCTACACGCGCCCATCCTGTTTATGCGGCGATCATCGCGGACTATGCTGAGATCTCCGCGCTTCTGCTCCGCGGAAAGACGCTCGATGTTCCCAGGCGACTCGAGCGCTTGCAGAATTCGCGGAAAGCGATTGCGTCGCAAATGCGCGGGATCGACGACTACCTGAATTGGTTTGAGGCCACGAGCCTGGCTGGGCCGAGTGGCGAGTTCGCCGATTACCTGAAGGCGGCAAAGCGCGCGGCCCAGCCGGAGCGATCGAAGCGCGATTCCATTTCCGTTTATCTCGATGCGCTCGAAACGCAGTTCGAGCAGTGAAGGCGAGCGGCTCGTTAGGCAATCGGAGCGAGGAAAAAATTCGCACTCGCAGACACCCAGTCGAGGCACGGCTTGCGAAGTTTATTGCGAAAGGGAGAGGAAAAAAAGGGTATGAAACTAAAAGAAAAAATCCAGGAACAAGCGGCGGCGGGTTACATTTTGCTTTGGCTTCTCGGGATCCCGGTTCCAGTTCTGCTTTTGTTTTTTCTGCTGCGCGGTTGCACGTAGAAGCCATGGGAACGCGCGGTAGAGGGTCGGCCTGACGAAAGCCGGCGTAACTGCCGGACTTTCCGCCAGGCGGATTTTTTGACGGGCCGCCTGTTTATCGCTCGTTGCTCTGCCGCATGAAGTCGGCTAGGGAAACCCGCAATGGGTTCACCCGAACGTTTTGATTTCGCCAGCGATAACACGGCTGCGATCTGTCCACCAGCGTGGGCGGCTCTCGCAGAAGCGAACGCCGACGCCGAAATTTCCTACGGCGACGATCAGTGGACCCGGCGCGTTGTTGCGCGGGTCCTCGAAATCTTCGAGACGGACTGCGATGTCTTTCTGATCTTTAACGGCACGGCGGCGAACGCGCTCGCGCTGGCGCAGCTTTGCCGGTCGTACCACGGGGTGCTGTGCCACGAAAACGCGCATAGCCAGACGGACGAGTGCGGCGCGCCGGAATTTTTCTCGGGCGGCGCGAAGCTGATTCCGACACCCGGCGCAAATGGGAAGCTGGACTTGGGGAACATCGAAGCCACTCTACAGCGCTACCGCGATGTTCATTCGCCCAAGCCACGCGTCTTGAGCCTCACCCAGTCGACGGAACTCGGCACCGTCTATTACCGCGACGAGATCGAGACGATCTGCGCGTTTGCTCGCGAGCATTCGATGTTCGTGCACATGGATGGCGCGCGATTTGCCAATGCGGTCGCCGCGCTCGAATGCGCGCCGAGAACGATCACCTGGGAAGCGGGAGTAGACGTGCTTTGCTTTGGCGGAACTAAAAATGGAACGGCCGCCGGCGAACTCGTGGTCTTCTTCAAGAAAGAACTCGCGCACGAGTTCGATTACCGCGCGAAGCAAGGCGGGCAGCTCGCTTCGAAAATGCGGTTTCTGGCAGCGCCGTGGCATGGATTGCTCACGGACAACGCCTGGATCGAGAACGCGCGCCACTCGAACCGCTGCGCTCAATTACTCGCGCAAAAACTCGCGGCGGCCCTGAAGACCGAACCCGTCTTTCCCTGCCAGGCGAACGCCGTCTTCCTGCGCCTGCCGGAACAACTCGCCGCCCGGCTGCACGAAAGCGGCTGGCGTTTCTATAAGTTCATCGAGCCCGACATTTACCGCCTGATGTGCGCCTGGTCCACGACCGAACGACAGATCGATGAGTTTGTCGCTGACGTAGCGAAATCTGTGGCGGTGAACCAGAATGGCGATAAATATACCGCGTGAAACCGGCCGGACTTCTCCTTCTCGGGCTTCTTGTGCTCAGCGGCTGTCGCGCCGCCCACAATGTCGCCGTGAGCTCGTTCCGCGTCCTCGACGCGCCGGCGAATTACGTTCGCAAAAAGATCAACGGCAATACTGAAACAACGACGACGACAACGACCGTTTCTTCCGATGCTGTCACCACGCCGGGTAGAACAGTGACTCCATCGACGGCAAGTACGCAGCGGACGACGACCACGCAGAATCCGCCGCGAACCACCGTCAAACCCAGCCCGAGCCCGAAATCTTCGCCGGCGACGGTTACGGAAAAATCGAAGCCTTCGCCGAGCCCGTCGCGCACCACCACCACGCAATCCGTTCCGACCGCCAAGCCGGTCCCCGGAAAGCCTGGCTACGTTTTCAGCCCGTTCGATCCGAGTGGCGGCTATGTCGATGTCACCGGTTACACCTCCGGCCAGAAAGTGAAGGATCCCTATTCGGGAAAGATATTTCTCGTCCCCTGATTCCGCTTCGCTTGACCGGCCAGTATTGCCCGGAATAGGGGGTCCGTGTTTTTACGGAGGTCTGCGAAAATATTTCGGCAACTTTGCGCTACGCGTACGGTATCTGCTCCCTAACATTCATGAGCCGAGTCGGCCCTCTCCTTCACCCATTTTTGAAAAACATGTCTCCGCGCCTTAACTGCCTCGCCATTCTTGGCGCGATATTGGGGAGCGGCCTGTTTACCACCGCCCACGCCTATGTCCTCGAGGGCAAAAGCTGGCCGACGGGAACGACGGTCCTGATGCAATTGAACCTCGGCAGCGCCGGGCGGACCCTCCAGGACGGCAACACTTCCTGGGACGACGCTGTGCTGCCGGTCGCTGGCATGTGGAACCAGACCATCCAGCGCGTGAACGTCAGCACGATCGTCAACCCGCTCGTGCCGGTCTCCTCGGGCGACCGCATCAATGCCGTCGTTTTCTCGAGTTCGATCTTCGGCCAGTCCTTTGGCTCGGGCACGCTCGCGGTGACCTATTACACCACCTCCGGTTCGAGCATGATGGAATCCGATACGCTCTTTAACCGGGCCGCCGTCTTCGATTCGTATCGCGGTCCCCTGCAATTCGTGCCGCATGGCACAGCGATCGCCGATATTCGCCGGGTATTTCTCCATGAGATGGGCCATACCCTCGGCCTCGGGCATCCGGATACCGGCGGCCAGCGCGTGACGGCTGTGATGAACTCGATCGTCAGCAACCAGGAAGAGCTTGCTGCGGATGATATCGCGGGCGGCCAATTTCTTTACGGTGTTGGGACGGGTCAGGCGCCGACACCGACCTCTACTCCAAAACCCACAGCGACTCCCACGGCAACGCCAACGGCAACACCGACAGCCACTCCGACGGGGACCCCTGGGCCGGGGGGGAGTCATCTCGTGAACATTTCCACGCGCATGAAGGTGGGAACCGGCCAGAACGTTCTCATCGGCGGGTTCATCATCAATGGCACGCAATCGAAGACGCTGGTCCTGCGCGCGATCGGTCCCTCGCTCACAGCGAGCGGCGTTACCGGCGTCCTGGCTGATCCCGTCCTCGAAGTGCACGACTCGGCTGGCGGCGTCATCGCTTCCAACGATGACTGGCGCGACGGCCAGCAGGCTTCTCAGATTCAGCAAGCCGGCCTTGCCCCGACGGATTCGCTGGAGTCCGCCGTCCTCGTGACGCTGGCGCCCGGCGCCTACACCGCGGTTGTGAGCGGTTATGGCAACACTTCCGGCAACGGTTTGGTCGAGGCCTACGAAATGGATTCCAACGCTACCCGTCTGGTCAACATTTCCACTCGTGGTCGTGTCGGCACGGCTAACGAACCCATGATTGGCGGCTTGATCGCGCAGGGTGGGGTTAAAAAAGTAATCATCCGCGCTCTCGGCCCTTCGCTTGGCACTGGAGTGAATGGGATCACTGGCGCGCTGGCGGATCCCGTGTTGGAACTGCGCGACGGCTCTGGGACTTTGCTCGCGGTCAATGACGACTGGGGCAACAGCTCACAGGTTTCGGAAATTTTGGCGAGCACCATCCCGCCCGTGAACCCACTGGAATCCGCCATCGTGGCGACGCTGGGCGGCGGTAATTACACTGCGATAGTGCGCGGCGTAGACGGCACGTCCGGCGTGGCCCTGGTCGAGGTGTTCGATCTCGATCCATGATCTTTATGCGTGAGCGAGTGGATGCTTCGCTAAAACAATGCGAACTTTCCGGAGGACCAGCGACCACTCGGCCCGTGCGAATCGATAACCAGACAGCCCCTTTTATGAAAATGCTTCGCGTTCTTTTGTTGCTTACCGGTCTCCTGCTCGCCTTTCCCGCGGCGCGCGCTACCACCGTCATTCCGCCCACGTTCGACGAGCTCGTCGCCAATGCGGAGATGATTTTCGAAGGCACGGTCACGGCGATGCGATCGGAGTGGACGGGCCAGGGAGCGGATCGGCACATCGTAACTTACGTGACGTTCAAGATTGAGGATCCCATCAAAGGCGCGCTTGGCGCTGATTACACGATTCGGATGTTCGGCGGCACCGTCGATGGCCAGACGGTGGAAGTGACCGATGCGCCGCGCTTCAAAACGGGCGATCGAGATATTCTGTTCGTCGAACACAACGGGACGCAAT
>JBEEHI010000104.1:0-4078 GCA_041167305.1 Verrucomicrobiota bacterium | reverse complement strand
ACCACGGCCGCAATGGCGCCATTGGTCAGCACGTAATCGCCAATCGAAATTTCGGCATCAACCAGATGTTCGATTACCCGATGATCCACTCCTTCGTAGTGCCCGCAGATGATGATGACATGCGACTCCCCGGAAAATTCGGTCGCAATCTGCTGATCAAATCGCCGTTCCTTGAAGCTTACCGACGCTCGCGGATCTGCGCAGCTTCGGAGGCCTAGAGTCTATCGATTCCCTCGAACAAATCCGGACGATTTCTCTGCGTTCGCTTCAACGCCTGCGCCTTTCGCCACCTTGCGATCTCGCCGTGATTCCCCGAAAGCAAAACGTCCGGCACCTTCCATCCCCGGAAATCAGAGGGCCGGGTGTATTGAGGGCCCTCCAATAGTCCGCCGCTGAAACTGTCATCGGCCGCCGATTGCTCATGGCCGAGGACACCGGGTAACAACCGCACGATCGCATCCACGAAAACAACCGCCGCGATCGCGCCGTTTGTGAGCACGTAATCGCCGATCGAAATTTCGGCATCGACGAGATGCTCGATCACGCGATGATCCACGCCTTCGTAATGGCCGCAGATAATAATGAGATGCGATTCCCCCGAAAACGCTGTCGCTATCTGGTGAGTGAGGCGGCGTCCCGTCGGCGACATCAGAACTACCTTCGGTCTCTGGAGTACGAAGTTGGATGTTGGACGTTGGGCGTTGGACGTTTCGCCCGCTTCCCTCCGCAGCTCTTCCACCGCCGCAAAAATCGGCTCCACCTTCATCACCATTCCCTGCCCACCACCGAACGGCGCGTCATCCACGACGTGATGCTTGTCTGTCGTCCAGTCACGCAAATTGTGGATGTGCAGGTCAACCGCGCCGCTTTCCTGCGCACGCTTCATCATGCTTTCGTTGAGCGGGGCGCGACAGACTTCGGGAAAGAGAGTGAGGATATCGATCTTCATCGAGAAGAGGAAAACGTCGAACGCCCAACGCCGAACGTCCAATGCTTCATTGCAGGGCGTTTCTGTGAAACGCCGAAGGTGGCGTCTGACACAGACGCCCTCCAATTCCTACTCTACAATCTCGAGGGTGGCGCGTTGTCCGTGGCGGGCAGCGGAGCTGGCCAGCAAAGCACGGATCGCCTGGATCGTCTGGCCGTTGCGCCCGATGATCCGGCCCACGTCGGTCTGGCGAAGCTGCACGCGAAAGATCGTCGTCTTCCCCGATGGAATTTCTGAAAGCATCATCTCATCGGGAAACTCGACGAGCTGGCGAATGACGAATTCGAGGAACTGTTTCACGAACCCGAAGCTACCCGAAGCTTTCTCTCTTGTCACGCCGGTGGATCGAGCGCTCCGTCGCTCGATGTTAGTATCGGCAGCGCAGGCGCGTTGAACTCGCATCGAGCGACGGAGCGCTCGATCCACCTATTTCCCGTAGGTCGTTTCGAAGTTCTCCGTGTCCTCGCCCACCGGTCCGACTTCCTTGCCATCGGGACGGAGAAGCCAAAACCAATCGTAAGAACCGCCGCCGACGAAATACTTGTGCTGCTGGACGAGGAGACAATCCTTGTATTCGCCGGACGTGACGATCTTCAGGTCGCTGCCGGGAAAAAGGTAGCGCTCCTTTCGGTTCGTGGTGTCGACCACGTGGACGGCGCCTGAAGTCGCCCACGCGGAAGTAACAAAATAAAGCAGCTTCCCATTCGTCGAGAACTGCAGGTTCTCGAACCCGGCGATCACGGACTCCGGTTTTTCCCCGGCGCGACATTTGACCAGCAGACTCGCCTCCTTGCCGTCCGTGCGAACCTGCCAAAGCTCGGTCGGATCCACCTCTTCGGATCCCGTGGCGATTTTCTTCCCGTCGACTTTGCGCACGAAGGCGACCCATTTGCCGTCTAGGGCGAGGACGGGTCCGGAATCGCGGCCGCCCGAGGTGATCGCCGTTGTTTGCCCGGCTTTGTCGGTGAACTGGATGTTGCCGTCCTTAACCGAAACGCTTTGGGAAAACGCGGAAGTTAAGGCGCTGAGGCAGAGAACCAGGAGAAGTCGCATCATATTGCCTGTAGCGACGCTCTGGTCGCCCGGTATTGAAAACGAATTTCAAGGAGCGGCGGTTTGAAACCGCCGTCTGAAGAAGGGCGATTACAAATCGCCCCTCCTTGATTACTCAGTCGCGGGCGGCGCGGCCGGTTCTTCCGGCGCGGGAGCAACATCCGCAGCTTGCGCCACTGGAGCAGGAGCCGGTTCCTCAATCGGAGCGGGCGCTGCGGCATGTTCGTCCGCCGGTGCGGCGGCAGTCTGCTTCCGGTTCTTCTTGATCAAGCTGCGGACCGTATCCGAAGGCTGCGCGCCCTTCGACATCCAATGCTCGATCCGGTCCAGCTTCAAGGTGCTGTTATGATCGGGCTTCTTGGGATCGTAGGTCCCGATGATCTCGATGAATTTGCCGTCGCGCGGGCTGCGGCTATCCGCCACCACCACCTTGTAGTACGGGCGATTCTTCGCGCCTTCTCTGCGTAATCTGATTGAAACTGCCATATCGTTAATTTTTCATCCGCGCCATTTGCGCCATCATTCTTTTCATTTTCCCGGCGTTCTTCATCATCTTCCGCATCTGATTGAAACGCTGGAGCAGATCGTTCACTTCGGTGACCGTGCTGCCGCTCCCGCGGGCGATTCGTTGGCGGCGCCGGGCATTCAGAATGTCGGGCCGCGATCTCTCCTCGTGCGTCATGGAAAGCACTATGGCTTCCGTCCGCTTGAGCTGCTTCTCGTCCACGGAGAGGCCCTGCACGTTACTCATCCCGGGGATCATGCCAAGAATATTCTCCAGCGGCCCCATCTTCTTCATCATTTTGAATTGGGCCAGGAAATCGTTGAAGTCGAAGGACGCGGTCCGCATCTTCCGTTGCATCCGGGCGGCTTCTTCCTCGTCCACGGCCTCCGCAGCCATCTCGACCAGGCCGATGATATCGCCCATCCCGAGGATTCGCCCGGCGAGGCGATCCGGCACAAACGCCTCGAATTGATCCAGCTTTTCCCCTACCCCCGCGAACTTGATCGGCCGCTGCGTCACCTCGCGCATGGACAGAGCGGCGCCGCCGCGCGCATCGCCATCGAGCTTCGTTAGCACGATCCCGGTGATGCCGAGCGCTTCGTGGAAATGGGTAGCAACGCTGACGGCCTGTTGGCCGGTCGCTGCGTCCGCGACCAGCAGGACTTCCTGCGGCTTCAGGAATTCTTTCAGCTCCTTAATTTCCTGAATGAGCGCAGCGTCGATCTCCTGGCGGCCAGCGGTATCGAAAATCTGAACGTTGCCGCCTTGCTCTGCGGCCCAATCAAGACTCGCGGCTGCCGAGCGGAGCACATTTTTTTCCTGCGAATCTGGAGTGTAAACCGGGACCTCGACCTGACGGGCGAGCGTCGCCAGTTGCTCGACCGCGGCCGGACGTTGCAAATCGCAGGCGATAAGGAGCGGCGCGCGTCCCTGCTTTTTCAGATAACGCGCGAGCTTCGCCGATGATGTCGTTTTGCCGGCGCCGTTCAGCCCGACCATCAAAATGCGCGCCGGCTTTTCCAAATTCAACGGCGACGCGTCGCCTCCCAGCAGCGCCGTCAATTCGTCATGAAATATCTTAACGATCTGCTGGCCGGGCGTGACGCTGCGCAGGACTTCTTCGCCGAGGGCCTTCTCTTTGACTCGGCCAATGAAATTCTTCGCGACCTGGAAATCGACGTCCGCTTCGAGCAACGCCAGGCGCACCTGCCGGAGCGCGTCATTGATGTTGGTCTCGCTGATCGTCCCATGACCGCGAAGATCCTTGAAGATGTCCTGAAGCTTGTCGCCGAGCTGCGAAAACATGATGCGATGAGCGCGGCGTGGCGCTGGCTACTTTTTCTTTTTCTTCTTCGGCGCGGCGGCTGGTGGGGGCGTCGGTGCCGCAGTCGCAGTCACGGATGGCATTGGAGCGGGTGGTTTCGCGCTGGTTCCACCATCGTCGATGTTAAAAGTCCAATGCGTCTCGACTTTCTTGCCGCCGGATTTCGCGCTCACGATCACCGTGCAGGTCTTCTCCTTGAGCCGTTGCG
>JBEEHI010000103.1:0-3170 GCA_041167305.1 Verrucomicrobiota bacterium | reverse complement strand
CCATGATCACTGATCTCCGCTTCGCCATTCGCCAACTTCTGAAATCTCCGGCGTTCACTCTTCTCGCCGTGATCACCCTCGCGCTCGGGATCGGGATGAACACCGCCATCTTCAGTTTGATCAATGACCTGTTTCTGAAAGGCCTGCCGTTCTCCGATCCGGATCGTCTCGTCATTCTCGAAGCCGAAGCCAAGGAGCGGAATCTCGAGAATCTCCCCATGTCGGTCCCGCGCTTCTGGCATTTCCGCGATGGCCAGACTCTTTTCTCGAGTTTTGCCGCAGACACCGGCACGGGGTTCATCCTGACTGGTCTAGGCGATCCCATTCAAGTGAATGGCGATAACATGACCGCGAATTATATGGAGACACTCGGGGTAAGCCCGATTCTCGGCCGGCTCTTTCTGCCCGAGGAAGAAATGAAAGCCGATGTCGCGTTGGTCAGCGCGAACTTCTGGCGCAACCGTCTCAACTCCGATCCCCAGGTAATCGGGCGCAACATTACGCTCAATGGCGTCGCCACCACCATCGTCGGCGTAGTCCCCAACCCGCCGGTCGTCTGGTTCGGCCGCGATCTGGAGGTCATTACCGCAAAGCCGTTCGACCTGCCGGGACTCACCAAGGAGCGGCTGATGCGCGGCGTCAGTTTTTTGCGCGTCGTCGCGCGACTAAGACCGGGCGTGACGATCGAACAGGCGCGGGCGGCGCTGCCGTCGCTGCAACAGAGTTACCGGCAGGAGCGGCCCGAGAATGCGGATAATTCCTGGTCGCCCGTGGTTAAATCGGCAGCGGAAGACGCGACCGGCAATCTGCGTCCCGCGTTCTTCACCCTTCTCGCCGCGGTCGGTTCCGTCCTCCTCATCGCCTGCAGCAATGTCGCAAATCTACTGCTCGTTAGGTTTACGGGACGGCAGCGTGAGATCGCGTTGCGCACGGCTTTGGGCGCATCGCGCCAGAGCGTGGTTCGGCTCTTTGTCTTTGAGAGCACGCTCGTGAGCCTGCTCGCCGGTGTTGTCGGGACGTGTCTCGCGCTTTGGGTGATTTCCGTCATACCGAAACTTTCCGTGAACAATTTGCCGCTCGAAAACGGGATCGGCCTGAACACGCCGGTGCTCCTGTTTACTTTGGGAATCTCACTGCTGACCGGCGTCGCCATGGGCATGTATCCGGCGTGGCAAAGTTCTCGCGCGGATCTCGTCGATGGATTGAAGGATGGCGGCCGCGCCATGACCGGCAGCCGCGGGCAACAACGTTTTCGCCGCGGTCTCGTCGCGGCGCAGGTTGGTCTTTCCGTTGTGCTTCTCGCCGGCGCGGCCCTGCTGATTGCCAGTTTCGTTCGCCTTAGCCGGCAATCGTCTGGTTTTTCGCCGGATCACCTTTGGGTTGGCGCGGTCGGCCTCCCGCCTGGGCAATACCCTGATCCGGAAGCACGCTCGCGTTTTACCGAACGCCTCCTGGCCGAATTGAAAAACACGCCCGGAATCGAGACAGCCTCGACCAGCGACGGGGTTCCGTTGAATGGGAACCGATCCAGTTCGCCGTACGCTCGCGTGGATGGCAACCCGCTTCCGGTCAATCAGCGCCCACTGGGTTTGACGCGCAGCGTCTCACCAGGATTTCTGAAGACATTCCACATCCCGCTCCTCGCCGGCCGCGACATCGATGAGCGCGATGCCGTGGACAAACCTCTCGTGGTGCTTCTCAGCAAATCGACGGCGCAACGTCTCTTTCCCAACGAAGATCCAATCGGCAAACGGATCTTTTTCGGCACGGACAACAACACGGGACTGCCCGCGGAAGTCGTGGGAATTGTCGGTGACGTGCGCTCCATCCGGCTGGAGCGCGCGAACGACGTCGAGTTTTACCGGCCCTGGCCGCAACGCTCCGGCGCCTTCTTTTTCGTCACGGTCCGAACCTCGGTCAAACCGGAGGGAGCCGCGGGAATGGTGAGAAGCGCGCTGAACAAACTCGATCCGGGTCTTCCGATCATTCAGCCGACCACGATGAATGAAGTCGTCGACCAGTCGTTAGGCCAGCGCCGGTTGACGATGACGTTACTTGGAGTTTTCGCCGGCATTGCGCTGGTCCTGGCGATGGTCGGCATTTATGGAGCGGTCGCATATACGGTAGAGCAGCGGACAGGGGAGATTGGCGTGCGGATGGCGCTCGGCGCGCAGACGGCAGATGTCCTGCGGCTCGTCGTCCGTCAGGGGATGACTCCGGTCATCGTCGGTCTTGTCCTCGGCGTGGCCGCCGCGCTCGCGCTCGGACGGCTGATCACTGCCCAGCTCTACGAAGTGTCAGCGAACAATCCCGCGTTGCTCGGGGCGACCTCCGTCACGCTCGCAATCGTTGCCCTTCTCGCCTGCCTCATTCCCGCGCGCCGCGCCAGCCTGGTGAGCCCGATCGAAGCCTTGCGCACCGAATGAACAGCTTTCCGATCGTAGGGCGTCCCTGTCAGACGCCTCGATTAACCGGCGTTTCTCAGAAACGCCCTACGACAAATCCTCAACTCACATGAAAGATTTTCGTTACGCTCTGCGCCAACTGCTGCGCCAACCCGGATTCACCATTCTCGCGGTCGTCGCGCTCGCTCTCGGCATCGGCGCGAACACCGTTCTCTTTTCCGCGATCAACACGCTGTTCCTGCGGCCGTTATCCTACCCGCAGCCCGAACAGCTCGTCCGCGCGTGGGGTTCGTTCCCGGAACGCGGCCTTGATCGCGCGAATGTTTCCTGGCCGCGCTATTCCGCCTGGCGCGATGGACAACAGATCCTCACGGATTTCGCCGCGCAATCGTTCACCGGCTTCACTCTCACCGGCCGGGGCAATCCGGAGAATCTCAACGGCATCCGGGTCACCGAGAATTTCTTCCGGACCCTCGGCGTGCAACCGCAGTTCGGCCGCGTCTTTAATCCCGACGAGGACCGGCCCGGCGGCGCGAATGTCGCAATGTTGAGTCACGCCTTCTGGCAGAAACGTTTTGGCGGCGACCAGAACATTCTCGGCCAGGCGGTCACGCTGAACGGCACGTCGTTCACAGTCATCGGTATTATGCCGGCAACCTTGACGTTTCCATTCGCCCAGACCCAGGTCTGGCTGCCGCGCGTGTTCGAGCAGGAAGGACTTCCACCGGAGATTGTCGAGCGCGGCACCGGATTCCTTACCCTTCT
>JBEEHI010000102.1:0-3138 GCA_041167305.1 Verrucomicrobiota bacterium | reverse complement strand
CGCCGGCTCATTCCAGCTCGGGAAGATCGCCGCGGAAGCGGAGCGATTGCAGGACGACCTGCGCGCGCATTCCGAGGCGCTCCACGTTTGCATCGCGGGAAGTTATCGGCGCCGGAAGGAGATCGTGCGCGATCTCGATTTCATCGTGGCGACCTCGGCGCCGGCGGAAATCTCCGCGATGTTCGTCCAGCATCCGCTCGTCGAGTCGGTCATCGCCCAGGGGCCGACGAAGTCGAGCGTGCGCTTGCGGTCCGGCATTCAATGCGACCTGCGCGTGGTAAGCACAGCGGAATATCCGTTCGCGCTCAATTATTTTACCGGCAGCAAAGAGCACAATATCGAGGTCCGGAGCCGGGCGTTAAAGCGCGGTTGGACTTTGAATGAGTATCGGCTCGGTGAGGCCGCTCCGGATCCCGCGGCAAAACAAAAGAAACAAAGCCACGAGATTCCAGTGGTCCGCGAGGAGGCCGACTTGTATCGCGCGCTCGGTCTAGATTACATCCCGCCGGAGCTGCGCGAGAACTGCGGCGAATTCGAAGCGGCCGCGACCGGAAAGCTCCCACGCCTGATCGAAGCCGAAAATCTGCGCGGCACTTTTCATTGCCACACCAGTGCGAGTGACGGCCGCAACTCCCTCGAGGAAATGGCTGCGGCGGCGCAGGAGCTTGGCCTGCAATATCTCGGGATCGCCGATCACAGCCGCAGCTCGATCCAGGCGCGCGGGCTGGACGCGGCGCGGTTGCGCGTGCAGGTCGCGATGATCCGAAAGCTGAACGAAGGGTTCGAGAACTTCCGGCTCTTCGCCGGCGTCGAGTGCGATATCCTCCGCGACGGCTCGCTCGATTTTCCCGACGAGGTCCTGGCCGAGCTCGATTACGTCGTCGTCTCCGTTCATTCCGCGTTCACGCTTCCGGAGGCCGACATGACGCGCCGGATTATTCGCGCGATGCAGAATCCACACGTTACGATGCTGGCGCATCCCACGGGACGGTTGCTTTTGAAACGCGATCCGTACGCCGTGGACATTCCCGCCATCATCGACGCCGCGGCCGAGACCGGGACTTGGATCGAAATCAATGCCGCGCCGAAGCGCCTTGATCTCGACTGGCGCTGGTGGCCGCTGGCGAAGGAAAAAGGAGTGAAATGCGTGATCAACCCCGACGCCCATGGCATCGAGCGCCTTCAGGACTTATGGTTCGGCGTCGGCGTCGCGCGCAAAGGCTGGCTGACGAAAAGCGACGTGATGAATTGTCTGCCGCTGGGGAAGATTGAAGCGGCGCTCGAGAAAAAACGAGAGAGCTTTAAGGGTTAAGCTTTAAGTTTTAAGAAAAGCGTCGCCTCCGTTCCTTAAAGCTTAACACTTAAAAACTTAAAGCTTCTCCCTTTGCGGCATGAACATTGTCAAACACTTGCAAGCGCCGCCGGCTTTCAAGAATTCGCTCATCGGCAGCGGGTGGCAGGTGTAACCGCGATCCTTGAGCGTCGCGACGAGATTGGGCGCGCCTTCGGGGAGAACGATGTCGCGACCGAGGACGACGGCGTTGCAGGAAAAATGGACGGCTTCTTCCGGCGGGACGTCGATCAAGTCGTGGAGATGATCGCGGATCGCGCGCTGGCCGTATTCGTCAAATGCTTCGGGGAACCAGAACGCGCCGCCGTCCGGCAACGGACAGAAGCAGGTATCAATGTGGTAAAAGCGCGGATCGACCAGTTCTACTGAGATCACCAGGCAACCGAGGATGTCGGCGACGGCGCGGTGGGAGTTGATGTCCGACCGAAATTTGTAGCCGCAGAAAAGGACGTCGCCGCCAAAGAGCGCGTCGCCTTCGCCTTCGAAATATAAATTTTTCGGGAGCCAGACGATTTCGTAGCCGTGCTCTTCCATCCAGCGCGCGAAATGTGGCGCTTCGCCGGCGCGTTCTTCGTGCCGAAAATTACTCGGGATGAAACGGCGGCCCACCGTGAGCCCGGCGTTGGCGGTAAAAACCATGTCGGGCAATCTCGGTTGCGGCGGGACCAGCTCGATCTTGCACTCGAGGCTGGAGAGTTTGTTGAAGAGACCTTTCCACTGCGCCTGCACGAGCGGCGTATCGGCGCCGCGGGCGCGGCTCATCCAGGGATTGATCTCGTATTCGATCCCGTAATGGTCCGGCGGACAAAGCAGAAGCTGGCGCATAAACGAAAACGAGTTACCGCGCGAGGTTCGTCGTCAACTCGCGCAGGAACGGCTCCAGGTCCGAGACGAGCCCGAGCGATTGGAATGATCCGCGCTCCGTGAGCTTGCTGACCGCCGCCGGATTCACATCGACGCATAATGTTTTCACTGTCGCCGGGAGCAAGTTCGCGACCGCCATCGAATGCAGCATCGTTCCCATCATCAGCGCGGTCGTGACGCCGGTAATCTTTTCCCGCATCGCATCCTGCGCGTCGATCGTGTCGGTAATGACTTCCGGCAGCGGGCCATCGTCCCGGATCGAACCGGCCAGGATAAACTCGACGCCGTGCCGAACGCAGGCGGCCATGATTCCGCTCTTGAGCTCGCCTATTTCGACCGCGCGCGAAATGCTGCCGGCTTCCCGGATGATGTTAATCGCGCGCATCTGGTTCTCGTGCCCGCGCTCGGCGAGCGAACCGCGTTCCAGATGAATGCCAAGCGAGGTGCCGAAGATGGCGTTCTCGATGTCGTGCAACGCCAGGGCGTTCCCGCCAAAAAGAAGATTCACGTAACCCCACTCGATCAGCTTTTCCAAATGCGGCGCTGCGCCTGTATGCACGACCGCCGCACCTGCCACCACCAGGATTCTCCCGCCTTCCTCGCGCGCCCGCTTCAGTTCCGTGGCCATCTCGCGGATCACGCCGCTCTTCGGCTTCTCGAGCGCAATGCTGGTGGACATGAACTCGAAAACGTCCGTGCGCGCGGTGGAACGCTGCACCGGCACTACCTTGATGCCCTGATGACCCACGACGATTTCCATCCCGCGCCGCACTTCATGGAATTTCTTCGCCGTGGCGCGGCGCGCTTCGCGATCGACGACGACGGCGCAATCCATCAAGGCCGGACGCACCTCGATCTCCGCGCCGTCGAGGGTGATGAACGTCTGTTGATTCGTCGTGACATAAAAGTCTTTCGGAAAAACG
>JBEEHI010000101.1:0-3045 GCA_041167305.1 Verrucomicrobiota bacterium | reverse complement strand
CTCCGGCCGGAGATTGAGAAAAAACTGATGCAGGAAGAAACCCAGCGGCAACAGGAACTCTGGCTCGCCGGCCTTCGCCAGAAAGCCTACATCCAGAAGTTCTAGCTTCTCCCCTTTCTCTTTCTCTTGCTCTCTCTAAAGGGGGCATCGCTGCGATCCACCTTGCGACCCGCAGCGTCGTTGGTGACAATGCGCGATGAGCTGTCGGGTCGGCATTACTCTCGGAGACCAAGCCGGCATCGGGGCGGA
Organism: Verrucomicrobiota bacterium; assembly: GCA_041167305.1. Lineage (GTDB taxonomy): Bacteria > Verrucomicrobiota > Verrucomicrobiia > Chthoniobacterales > UBA10450 > AV80. Next base: position 2,796 of record JBEEHI010000101.1, on the reverse strand, counting down.
AATTGTTCGCGCCGCGCTTGCTTCCGGACGTCTGCCGGCTGACGCCCAGTATTCCGTTATCGGCCCGGCGATAAACTGCTCGTTAGGCCAACCCACCGCAGAAACGGCCCGCGCCGCCTTCGAGGCACTTGAGGAAGCAGCAGATCTCGCGTTGCGCGGCGAGCTCGATGCCGTCGTGACGGGCCCGATCAACAAAGCCCGCATGTACGACATCGGCTTCAAGTTCCCGGGCCAGACGGAATTTTTTGCCGATCGTTGCGGGACCAAAAATTTCGCAATGTTGCTCACCGGCGGGAAACTGACGGTCGCGCTTGTGACCGTCCACATTCCGCTCCGCGAAGTGCCGGGTGCCTTGAAAACAGAAGAGATCGTTCGCGTTGGCCTGTTGCTGGAAGACTTTCTTCGTCGCCGCGGAATGGACCAGCCGCGCATCGCGGTCGCCGGTTTAAATCCACACGCCGGCGAATCCGGAAGCATCGGGAGCGAAGAAACCGACACCATCGCGCCGGCTATCGCGGAGTTGCGACGGCTCACGGAATCTCGCGCGAACGTCGCCGGCCCTTTCTCGCCCGACACGATTTTCCATCATGCGGCGAACGGCGGTTGGGACGGTGTCCTCTGCATGTATCACGACCAGGGACTCATCCCGCTGAAGCTGCATGCGTTTCACGAAGGAGTGAATGTGACGCTCGGCCTTCCCTTTCCTCGCACAAGCCCCGATCACGGGACGGCGTTTGAAATCGCCGGCAAAAATATCGCGCGCCCTGACAGCATGATCGCCGCGATCAACCTCGCCGTGGAACTGGCGCGAAAACCGCGGACCTGACGAATGAAAAATATTCCCCGATCGCATCTGGCCCTTCTCGCAACCTTGGCCGCCGTGATTCTGTGGTCGAGCTGGCAACCGCACGATCGTTTTACCTGGTGGCTCGAAGTCACACCGGGGCTGGCGGGACTGGCCATTCTTCTCGCGACTTATCGCCGATTCCGTTTCACGACGTTGTGCTACACGCTGATCGCGCTCGAAATCTGCGTGCTTTGCGTCGGCGGGCATTACACCTATGCGCGCGTGCCGCTCTTCGATTGGCTCCGCCCCATCTTCGGCTGGCATCGGAACCACTACGATCGGCTCGGCCATCTGATGCAAGGCCTCGTACCGGCGGTCATCGCGCGCGAAGTCCTGCTGCGATTCCATGTGTTGAAGCGAAAGAATTGGCTTCCGTTCCTGGTTGTGTCGATTTGCCTGGCGATCAGTGCGCTTTATGAATTGATCGAATGGTTGACCGCGTTGCTCAGTGGCTCGGCCGCGACCGATTTTCTCGGCACCCAGGGCGACGTCTGGGATACGCAGGAGGACATGTGCCTCGCCCTCATCGGCGCTGTGTCCGCGCTCATCCTTCTCTCCGCGATCCATGATCGCGCGATTCGAAACCTTGATAAGACCGTGGCGTGAAAAAATATCTCACCGTCTTCAATCTCGGGTTGCAGAACACGTTCGTTTATCGCTGGAATTATTTTCTGCGCGCCGTCTTCGGCCTGATTCCGCTTGCCGGGACGGTCTTCCTTTGGCGCGCGGTTTTCAAGGAGCCCGGCGGCGGCATGCACGGCTACACCTACGGCTCGATGATCTACTACTACCTCCTCACCATCGTCGTTTCGAACCTGGTCACGCCGACCGAAGACGAATGGCAGATCGCGTCCGACATTCGTGAGGGCCAGATCAATTCATTCCTGACCAAGCCGCTGAATTACCTCGCCTACCGCTTCAGCATTTTTCTCAGCGGCCGTCTCGTTTTCAGCGCCGTCACCATCCCGCCGATCGCGCTCATCCTTTTTTACTTCCGCGATTACCTCACCCTGCCGTCGCACGCGGTGACCTATTTCTGCGCGTTCCTGTCGCTCGTCATGTCTGCGCTCATCCAGTTTTTTATCACCTACACCATCGCGCTCTTCGCGTTCTGGATCCTGGAGATTTCCACGATCGTTTTCATCATTTACTCATTCGAATATTTTCTCGGCGGCCAGATGTTCCCGGTCGATATCATGCCGGCCGGTATCCAGGCCGCGCTGAAGTGGCTCCCCTTCTATTACGAACTTTTCTGTCCCATCGCCATTTTCATGGAACGCTTGCGCGGCGCCGAGATGGTCCAGGCGCTCGCCGTTCAAAGCGGCTGGGTCCTCATCATGTGGGCGGCCGCGCATTTCATGTGGAAACGCGGGCTGGGGCACTACCAAGCCGTGGGCGGGTAGCAATCAACAAAAGGGGGAAACGCCGAACGCTTAACGCCCAACGCCCAATGTCGAAGTCAGAGATTCCGCATTTCCGCCGATTGGACGTTCGGCGTTGGGCGTTCGGCGTTTTCTTCTCTTTCTAGTCCCCCGCGCTCGGCAGTCCAGCTTCTTTCCAGGCGCGGAATCCGCCAGCTAACGAACGCACATTCTCGTATCCCATCTTCTGCAAACTCTCCGCCACGAGCGCCGAACGGCTGCCGCCCCCGCAATAGCAGATGATCGGACTCTTGAGATCGGGGACCTGCTCTTCGATTTCCAATTCAATGACACCGCGGCTGAGATGCTTCGCGCCTTTGGCGTGATCCTCCCGCCAATCATCGTCCTCCCGCACATCGATCAGGACCGCGTCGCCAAGTTCGGTCTGCTTCTGTGCATCGTCCGGCGAAATCTCGGTGATCTGCTTCTTTGCTTCCGCCACCAGTCTCTGAAAACGATTCGGCTGTGACATAAGCGAGAGTCCGATAGCGGTAGCTGATCGTCAACGCCATGCAATATATTGGCGCC
>JBEEHI010000100.1:0-19784 GCA_041167305.1 Verrucomicrobiota bacterium | reverse complement strand
TTGCTGAGTTGGCGAAGTCTCACCGCGACGAAGCACAGAGAGTTTCGAAGGCTGCTGAGCCGCTTGTCGACGAGCTCGGCAAAGAGAAAAAATCTTTCAGCTATCTTAAGGTGACGGCGGAGGGACTAAAAGCTGCGGCCGAGACAGTGAGGGACATTGCTCCTACGATTTTGACAACAGTGGCAGCCATCGTGAAGTTTGTCGTTGGCCTTTCCCCTGTCTAGAACCGAGCAGGAGCGGCCTGCTTTTTATACGGTCGATTTATACGGTCAGCGATCAGATTTGCGCAAAACAACGCAAAGCCATGAAAACGGAATCGCTCCAAACATGGCGGTTTTCCGTGGTGCGGGAGTGATTTGCAAAGCCATGCAAAACTGCGCAAATGCCGTTTTTGCAATTTCGAGTCGAGTGCCTTAAACCGGACTCAGCCACCCTTCCTGCATTTGCACGATTCGGCCCGTTATTGAAGCGCCGCACGACAGTTTTGCAACGAGGAATGCGGGGACGGGAACCTTCTATCGGGCAATTCCAGCCTCGGCGAAGAAACGAAAGGCACGGAGACTGGGCAGAAAAAAATAGGCGCCACCGCGAACGGTGACGAACTGCGGCAGCCCCGAGACGCGCTGCGGGATTCCGTCTTTTCGCGGCTCGGTAAAATCACTGGTCACGGGACAACCCGGAACTGGCTGGCGATTGCCGAGGAGCGGATCGCTTTCGCCGGTCAGGCCGGAAAACTTGGTGCTGTTTATCCAGGCGTTTTGGAGGAACTCGAACTGCCGCGAGATGTTTGCGTTGAGGCAGACGAAGTGCAGCCCGCGTTCCGGATCCTCGGGCGGCGCCGGTCTGACCGCATCTTCGGGTAATAGTTCCGGGCCGTATTCGCGGCCGCGTCGCAGAATGCGGTGAAAGCGAACGGGCGACATGAGATCGTCCCGGAGACCTCTCGGACCAAAGCCAAGCATGGTAATGATTTTTGCGAGACCCGTCGGGCGGCCGGGGAAATCAGCGTTACGCGGGTTCGCGCGAAAGACATGGGCGCCGAACGGGCACCCGCTGCCCGCTGGATCTTTGGCGAAGGTAAATTGGTTCAGGCAGATCTCATCCGGGTTGGGTCCGATGCCGGGAATTTCCTGCTGGCTTCGCGGCACCAAGGGGCTGCCCATTCGCGTGCGGCCCACAAACGCCTCGGCCAACTTCTCGGCAGCCCCCGCGTCCCCGCCGGCCTGCTGGTTGACGAATTGCCACAAGCTCCGCACGTCCTGGCGCAGTTGGCGCACCACGAGATAGGTCCCATTGCGGCCCACATCTTTCTTGTCGGGGGCGTCTTCGGCGTTAAGCAAACCCCTGCTTACGGGATCTGGATCGATGAGCGGGCGATCGGTGTATTTGTTGTATTCGTTAGGATATCCGAGCAAAAATTCGCCGAGCGCCACCACGTTGCTGTAATCAATTTGAGGTTGAGTGACATCACGCTGCCGGTCCCAGTCGATATGCGGCTGGCTGATGCCATCCACAAAACCAAACGGTTCTACCCCATCGAGATCCGCGGTCCCCAGCCAGCGCAGTTCCTCGAACGCCCCCCTCCAAGCGACTCCCTTCGAGTTTTCAATAAAGGAACCGAGACCGTGTGAATCGGCGAAGAACATCACGATGAGATCGGGCGCGTCGGCAGCGCCATAACCCCATTTCCAGTTCGACGGCGCGTTACTGCCAATATCCCCGAGCCGGCGTGCGCGATTTTCCTCTGCCATTCCGGCGAGAAACTCCGGCGAGAAACTCCCGATCACGGCCGGAGGTACATTCAGCGCGCGGAGGCCGCTGGCCGTGAAGGCAACTTGGAGCGCGGTGGAGGGCGGCGGTTTCATGACTACGGCGCTGGTGACCGGGGCGGAACGCAACCACGCGCGCGCGGCCGCTACATCTTTGATCCGGAGGAGAGCATAGGAAGCTCCCTTTATTTTCCCGTAGCCAAAGCGCGCCAATCCCTGGACGTCGCGGTAATCGACTTCGCTTTGCCTCATAACAGCGCCACCCATTCGCGGGCCTCTTCTTCGTTCATCGACGAAACCTCCAGGCCCTTTCGGAGGCGCGTGTTCCGTTCCAGATCGATCGCCGTAAACTCAGGATACGCCTTGTACCAAACCTGGCTCGGTAACGTGTGGCGACGCAGGAAGTCCTTGTATTTTTGTTCGTCGCCGCATCCGTCCCGGACCAGCCAGTTCGTCCTGGGATATCCGATGCCGTTACTGAAAACCGCGTTGAGACCGAAGCCGGTCTTATTAATGAAATCGTCCATATAGGCTTCGACCGTGCCGTCGTAGTTGCTGAAGAAGACCATCCTTTTTTTGTCATCGAGAAAAACCCAGCGGGCGAAATGGATGGTGCGGATGCGACCCAAACGGCCGCGCCTGACAAAATGCCGCGCGGCGTAATCGACGGTGCTCAGCACGCCAATCATGGTCAGCCGGCGGACCAAGCCGGGCTTCAGGCTTCCCATCGCGTTGAATTGGTTTGTGACGTAACGATCCTCAAAGAGAGACAAGTGATCGGAGTAGGCCTGGCTCACCCGCCAGCAGAGTTCCGGATCGGTTTTCTCCCGGCGCCGCAGACAAAAGACATAAATCGGCGCGATGAGGATGAGCAGAGGCAACAGGAGCAGCCCCAGAAGGGGGATCCCGATCAGATTTAGCGTGTTCCCGATCCACCAAACGATGGGAGCAGACCTCGGCGGCGTCAGCGTGAGACGACCCGATGACAATTCCGTCGCAAGGAATTTCCGTAACGTTCTGTGCACTTCGCGCGGCGGCAGATCCCGGAACTCGCCGGCATTTGTCCGCGCATAATCTAACAGCGCTGCCCGGAGCGCTGCTTCTTCGTGAATTTGGAGGACCGTTCGGCCCCGCCAATTTACATAGGCGGCGATGGCGGGAGCTTCGTGCGCTTTCATCCAGTTCACGAGATCGGCCCCAGGCGTGAATCCCTCGCAACAGGAAAAAATCCTGCGCAAACCATCTCCGGCGCGCCGGGCAAGTTCCTTGAAAAAGCTGTCGACCTCGCCATCGATATCGCCCAGGAATGCCAGATAAAGCGGATAGGTAGGGACGGCCCCTCCGCCATAGGCGCGAACGTCATTGAGCGTGCCGTCATTCAGAATGACCAGCCGCGCGAAATGAAGCGTGCCGAACTGCGCGAAAGGGATCAGCGGGTTGGCGCGATTCACTTCTCCGGGCCCGTCGTTCATGGAATCGAGCAGTTGCTCCAGGTCCGTCCGCCGCGCCGGATCGATCGGCGCCAGGACCATGAAGTTCGCCTGGGGAGTCATGCGGCGTCAGGGAAAGACTTCGTCGCCGGTGGGTTCGTAATGCGGCACGTCATTCATCTCGTGGCGAAGTTTGGAAAGGGTGTAATACATGCGCCGACGGGCCCGGCTTTGGTTCCCGAGCGGCCGATGCTCGGCGATGGTATGCCAGGGGTTATAGGAAAGCTGTTTCGCGAATTCCATTTGTGCCGGCGAATCGAATTGCTGCCGCGGCAAACGGAGCGTGGCGACTGAGACGCGGGGCGAAAGTTTCTCCGGCCAGAGGACGGCGTTGTTTTCGATCGGCATCAAATACGGATCGGTTTGGAGCTGCAAACGAAAATCGAATTCGACGTCGCCCGCCGTGAGCGCGGCGATCATCGCCTGGCGCAGATAATCGTCCGGTGGCCGGAATGGCAGCCGCGGAATGTGCGAACGTTTTTTTGATTTAGGCCAGACCGAATACTGCATCGCCTGGGTTTCGCCGAGCAGATACGGCACGCAACTAAAGTAAGGCGCTTCGAACGGGCTCGTCTGGGTCTTGATGAAAAGCGATTGCATGATCAGATCCGCCACGTGTGGCCGGTGGAAGTTCAGGAAGTAGAAGATCTGCGCGTTCTTCACGCTCTCCATTTGCAACTGGGCGTTCGCCTTCGTGTCCGGTGTGACGAAGGTAGGCGTGGATACGCCGAACAGGTCCAGGGTGAACTTTTCCTCGTCCATTAGCTTCGGCCCGGGAACGCCCAAGAGTTTGATACTGATGCTCATGAACCCGGGGTCGTCGATGTCCGGGGTGATGTAAGGACCGGGCCCGGAAAAACGGACCCAGGCGCGATAAGTTCGTGGCTCGGCGTAAATACCATGGCGAAATTGAGGCGGAAGATTGTCGTGCACGATAAATTCGCCGCGGACGATCCCTTGAGTCTTGGTATTTCCGCCGCGCTCAAATCCGCCGGGTTTCCAGAGCAGGCGCATTTGCTTTTCGAAACTCGAGATGATCGAGTCGAGGAACTCTTCTTCCCCGGGCAAAAGTCTCTCTTCTGCGATCTTCAAGCCTTCGTTAGGCCGCTTTCGATTAACCAGGGCTATGACCAAGCGCGCCACCGGATCGCGTAACACTGCATCGAAGGGCCGGCGCAGCCAGTGGTCGAAGCGGCGCTCGAATTGGAGGAATGCCATCAAGGTATTGCTGATGAAATTCAGAAACGCCGAGCCGGTGTTGGCTCGCGGCATGGGACGGCTGGCGTTTGAATTCACGGCGGATGGGAAGCCGGGCCCCGGACTGTTCCGGACAATTCGTTAGGCCGGCGCCGGAAACTTAAGGGCGAAGTGGATCAACTTCTTCTTGCCCCAGTAAACCAGGCCCAGGTAAATCCCGGGCGCGACCTCGCGGATCTCGTCTCGAATCCATTTCGCGACGAGCGACGTCTTGGAGTAATCCAGAACGATGCACTCCTTTTGGTCCAGCCAGCTCTTGTCTTTGTAAACGTTGGCTACGATCGCGTGATGACCCAGTGGCAGGATCCGATTAACCAGCTGGCCTTTCGCGCGGTCGAATACTTTCCCCTTCCAATTGAAGAGATGGACGAACCTGGCGATGGTGTCCGAGATCGCGGAGCCGGGGTCGATGATGGCAGTGCCGGCGCCCTCGCCGTCCGGAATTTCTCCCGCGGGACTGCCGCGAAACAGCTCGTCGAGTTGTTCGCCGGACATGTGCAGGAATTGGGCGGGGTCGGTGATGGTCGTTTTGTTATCAGGCATGGGAGTGGGGTTTGTTTTTTGAATGGGGCGGCTTCTAGAAGGTCTTGAGAAATTCGATCAGCGCCCGCTTGTCGCTGTCGGAAAGATCGGTTCCGTAATAGTGCCCTTCGTCTTCGATGAAGTCGGGGCAGTTACTCGCGGCCAGCAAATCCGGAACGATCTTGCGCCACTCCGCTGCGGCGTCGTCTCCAGTGAGGTTGTTCGCGCGGATGGCGAGGAGCGTTCGTTTGATTTTGAACAGGAGGACCGCTGCCTCGAGCGGCTTCGGCTGAAGATTCGCGATCAGGTTGATCGGGGTGCCGATCGGGATCGACTCCAGATTCAGGTAGCCGTCCGCGTCCGCCAGCTTCGAAAGTATTTCCGGCAGATATTCCTTCCGCACGTGCAGGCCGCATTCGTTCTGGGTGCGCCAGATCGAGGCTTTACCCAGCCGCTTTTCCGGCCAAAGCAGTTTTTCAGTGGCGTCGTCAAAGGCGCGGAGGCGTCCCTCCACGGAAGGATCGCCGGTAAAGATGCCGAGCATATTGTTGTGAAAGAACGGCGCGGAACTCCAAAGACTGACCAGGGAAGGAGTCCGGTAATAGCCCGGGCCGGTGTCGTGATCCTTCGGATTGAACTTGATGGGCGTCGATTCATCGAAGGGGTTGTAGAGCTCGAGTTCGTTGACCGGCGGAATCTCCTTGTAAGTCTGCGACGAGAAGTTGTCCCAGACGTGGCCGGCTTTCGCGTTCGTCCCCAGGGCGCGGGCGGAGTTAGTCTTGATCTCGGTGACCGGATAACGCTTTTCGTTCGAGAGGAAATTGCTCTCGAGATAATCCGCCTTCATCACTTCAGCACGGAACCATGCCTTGGCTTCGGCCGTCTGGGATTGGATCGGCGCGGGCGGCTGCTTGCTCGAATGACACCCGGCGCAACTCTCCGCAAAAACGATTTTGCCGCGGTTCATGATAGTTTCGTCGTGGCTGATCCGCTCGCTGCCCCCAGGCGCGTCCGCCAGGTGGTAAGGCTGTAACTTGCGAAAGAAGGCGGCGATATTCGCGAGACGCTCCTCGGTCGCCAGCCAGAAGACGGAATGCTGGCGCGCGTACGAGATTTCGAACGGTTTCTGCGGCAGCAATCCGAGCAGCCGGTTGTGCCGTGTAAGCCAGTATTCGGAGAACATGCCTATATTCACGAAGACGCGGATGGTGGCTCCCCGCACTCCGATCGAGTCCGCGCCGTCTTTCAGGATGTGAGCGACCGGCATTTCTTCGGTCGTGCCCGGAAGGGCGAGCGTGCCGCCGGCCAGTTTTTCCGCTACGGCGATGCGTTCCCGCTCGGCGAGCAGGAAGATGGGATTAATCGCATTCGGATTATTGATGTGATCGGTCGCGATCCGGGACGTATCCGATGTTCCTGGCGGCTGAGTCAGGAGCATCTCATAAAAGAGACCGCCCTTGGTCACATTCGGTCCGAACACGCTCCCTTCGCGGATGTATTGATTGCCAATCGCCGAGGCGAGATTCTCCCAGGCGGGATTTTCCGGGTCCGCCGGCGGGTGAACAGGATGGGGCGCGATGTGGCAGGCGCCGCAGGCGATGCCGACGCGATACGGCCTAACGAGTTTGTTATTGTTGTAATAAGCTGGATCGCTCACGAATCGATTGCCATCCCAGCTCTTGCGCGCTTCCGCGTTGAACTCCGGGTTGGGAAAAAGACGAAAGCCGAGCACACCCGAGGGTTTGCCGTAGATTTTCTCATCAATCCCGGCCGGCTCCGGCACGACCTGCTCGTCCAGCCACATGCCGAATTCGTCCGGTTTGGTCGGGGCCTGGAAGCCGGGCTCGTTCACGAGACCAAGAGTTTTGAATCGCTCGCCGCGTTTGTATTTGCGGTTATCCAGCGTCTTGAGCACGTCTAATAATCCGAAGCTGTCCTGGGCCACGTTGTTCCAGAAATGCTCGTTCCCCGCGCTCCAAAGATTCCAGGCGTTGCGGCCCATGACCTCCTCGGGCGAGAGGGCAATACCGCTGTCCATTGGCTTGAAGATGTCCGCTGTGATCTGCGGGAAATCGGCGGTGGTCTTGCCGGCCAGCTTGGCTTCATCTTCCGCCACGACCGGCTCTTTTTTCCACCAGCAGCCGGTGACGAGAAGCGCGGTGATGAGGGCGAACGCGGTGATGGTGGATGGATTAGTCTTGTCGCGCATTTGGTGTCTCTGGGATTTGCCTGGCTTTCCCCACGGCCAAGTCGCCGGCCCTGCGATATGCGATTCGGGGGGAGGAGCCTCGTCGTGCAGTTCGCCGAGTTCCGACGTGAGCACCTTGGGAAGATGCGCCAACGGCTTTGCCTCCGTCTCTGGTGGGATTGACGCCATGGGAGTGGCCGATTCAATCGATAGTCGAAATCCACCGTCAGAGACAAGATCATTTTGCCGGAAATGGAACGCGTTTGTTCCTTTGGCTGGGGTCGGGGGCGGATTCGACCCACGGCAGGTTTGACCCCGCGCTCGATTCGAATCGAGTGCCGTAAACCGGCGGGCAAAAGCAGCGCCGACGGGCGGTGGAGATCGCGGCTAAAGCCCTGCCGTTCAGCCAGAAAAAATGTTACAATTTTCGGCTTGCCGGGCGAACGCCGGGCACTTCATCTTGTGGGTCCGCTGACGCAGCTCCGCTAGTAATTGTTGTTGGACGTAGTTCGCTCTTGTTCACAGGTTATTCGCTGGGCTGTTCACGGCCGTTCACCGTCTATTCCCAACTCCGCTGACCTAACGCCGCCATGATCCAACTTAAACCCGGTCTCACCCCATCCTCGCTCAACCGCCCCCGTAAATCGTCGGTTCGGACAAAAAATCGGGTGACGAAGAAGAAAGGCAAAGGCACCGGGCTCCGGTTCCCACGGGTTTTCAGCGACGCGGACGTGGCGCCGTTTGACCAGGTCGATTGGGAACGGCGCACGGCTGAAATCACAGACGACAGCGGCAAGGTGATCTTCAAGCAGGAGAATATCGAGGTGCCCAAGAGCTGGAGCGCGCTGGCGACGAAGATCGCGGTCTCGAAATATTTCTACGGCGACATCGCCAACGGCACGGATCCGCACAAGGGTGGGCGGGAAACTTCTGTGCGGCAGCTGGTGAATCGAGTGACGCGCACGATTACGGACTGGGGCATTGCGGACGGCTATTTCGCGAATGCCGAGGCGGCGCAGATTTTTTACGACGAACTGACCTGGCTTTGCGTGAATCAGCACGGCGCGTTCAATTCGCCGGTCTGGTTCAACGTTGGGTTACACCACCAGTACAGGACCGGGCGTGATGCCGGTCTTGGCAATTATTTCTACAATCGCACCACCGGCCAGGCGGATCGGGCGGCGACGCAATATGAGTATCCGCAAGGGAGCGCCTGTTTCATCCAGAGCGTGGAGGACACGATGGAAGACATCATGCGCCTCGCGATGAGCGAAGCGATGCTCTTCAAGTACGGCAGCGGCACGGGGAGCGATTTGTCATCGCTGCGGAGCACGCGGGAGAAATTGAGCGGCGGCGGGAAACCGAGCGGGCCGCTTTCGTTCCTGAAAGTTTACGATCAGGTGGCGAACGTGGTGAAAAGCGGCGGCAAAACCCGTCGGGCCGCGAAGATGAACACGCTCAAGGATTGGCACCCGGACATCGAAGAGTTCATCGACGCCAAGCAGAAGGAAGAAAAAAAGGCGTGGGCGCTGATCGAGCAAGGTTACGACGGCAGTTACAACGGCGACGCTTACGGCTCGGTCATGTACCAGAACGAGAATCTGAGCGTCCGGGTGAGCGACGAGTTCATGGATGCCGCGGTCGAAGATCGTGAGTGGTGGACCAAGCGGGTTCGTGACGGCAAGCCTTGCGAACGCAAGGAGGCGCGGACGCTTCTGCGCAAGATCGCGGAAGGAACCCACATCTGCGGCGACCCCGGAATGCAATTCGATTCCACCATCCACAAATGGCACACCTGCAAAGGAACCGACCGGCAGAACTCCACGAACCCGTGTTCGGAATATCTTTTCCTCGATAACACGGCGTGCAATCTCGCTTCCTTGAATTTGATGAAGTTCAAAGGCGAAGACGGCGTCTTCGATGTGGAGCGTTTCAAAGCGGCCGCGCGGGTCTACATTACCGCGCAGGAAATTCTCGTCGATAACGCGAGTTACCCGATCAAGGAGATCGCGGAGAACTCGCACATTTTCCGGACCCTCGGGCTCGGCTACGCGAACCTCGGTTCGCTCATCATGAGCTACGGCTACGGTTACGATAGCGTGGAAGGTCGCGCGATTTGCGGAGCGATCACCTCAATCATGACGGGTGAGGCCTACGAGCAGAGCGCGAAGATGGCGCGAGCCATGGGACCGTTTCCCGGATATCGCGACGCGCGTTGCAGCGGAGTGTCGAAGCCGGTGGCGAAGAACAATGTCGCACCGATGCAGGAAGTGATCGAGCTCCATCGCTCGGCGGTGAGCGAGATCGCCGCGAACGAGGAATTTGCTTACCTGAAAGAGGAAGCGGCGCGGGTTTGGGATAGCGCTTCTGAGCTCGGCCGGAAATACGGCTACCGCAATGCGCAGGTTACGGTCCTCGCGCCCACCGGCACGATCAGTTTCCTTATGGATTGCGACACGACCGGGATCGAGCCGGACATCGCTCTGGTGAAGTACAAGCTGCTCGCAGGTGGCGGCATGTTGAAGATCGTCAACCAAACAGTCACGCCCGCGCTGGAGAAGCTCGGTTACAATTCCGAAGAGATCGAGCGGATCATCGCGCACATCGACGCGTTCGACACGATCGAGGACGTGGCGGATTCCGACGGCTCGACGATCACGTCCGGATTGAAACCCGAGCACATCGCGATCTTCGATTGCGCGTTCAAGGCGCACAAAGGCGAGCGGAGCCTGGGTTACATGGCGCACCTGCGAATGATGGCGGCCGCCCAGCCGTTCCTGAGCGGCGCGATTTCCAAAACGGTGAATATGCCGGCTACGGCAACCGTTGACGAGATCATGAACACCTACGTCGAGGGTTGGCGCCTCGGGCTGAAAGCGATCGCCATTTACCGGGATGGATCGAAACGCTCGGCGCCGTTGAACACGCGCAAGACAAAAGACATGGGCGGGATGAAGGACGAGGTTGGGCTCGATATCACCGTCGACAGCGAAGAATTGCACAAACGGATACTCGAGCTGGAGAGCGAAATCACGATGCTGCGCAGCCGCATGAACCAGCCGGTCCGGCATCGGATGCAGGACACGCGCATGTCGTTGACCCACCGATTCGAGATCGCCGGGCACGAAGGTTACATCACCGTCGGCTTGTATGAAGATGGGCAGCCGGGCGAACTGTTCATCACGATGGCGAAGGAAGGCAGCACCATCGGCGGGTTGATGGACACCGTCGGCACCCTGACCTCGATCGCGCTGCAATACTGTGTCCCGCTCGAAAGCCTCGTGAAAAAGTTCGCGTATCAGCGGTTCGAGCCGAGCGGTTTCACCAAGAACCCCGATATCCGGAGCGCGACCAGCATTACCGATTACGTTTTCCGCTGGCTCGGCTGCCAGTTCATCAAAGGTTACAAGGAAGCGATCTCGCCTTCCCGCGGACAGGCCGAACTCCCGATGAAAGAAATCGGCGAGATGGAAAAGAAAGCCGTGAATCGCCCGGTCTCCGACCTGCCAAGGACCGCGGATAAGGAAGTGCTCGACGTGATCACCAATCATATGCCGAACGAAGGCAGCCCGCACGTGACGAGCAACGGCCACACCCACGCCGACCGCGTGGCGGAAGCGCTCGGCAACATGTTCATGGACATCATTTGCTCGCATTGCGGCAGCAACAAAGTGGTACGTGCCGGCGCCTGTGGCGTCTGCACCGAATGCGGTACGAGCCAGGGCTGTAGCTAGGAAATCGATTCGTTAGGCCGCGGGCGGCCACTTCATGCAACTGGAAATTTTCACGCTCTGCGACGCGGCCACGGAGTATGCGGGGAAGCTGAACATCATCGGGACGTTCGATGCGTTGCGGGCGTTCGAGGCGCCAATCGCGCATCCGCAATGCGCCATTGCGGGCCGGCTCCGGTTCGAGCAAATCGAGGAAGGCGAGCATCGAGTGGCGCTGACGTTTGCGGATGAAGACGGGAAAATCGTAATGCCGAAGTTCGATTCGAACCTGGCGGTGAGTTTTTCGCCGGGGCAGCGGACGGTGACGTCGCATTTCGTGATTCTGATCCAGCAAATCCGGCTGCCGCGGTTTGGCGAATACACGGTCGACCTGGCGGTCGATGGCCGGCAATTAGGTTCATTGCCGCTGTATGTGACGAAGCTGGAACGCGCCGGCTGAACAAAAATATCGGTTGTCAGCAGGGGCAGAATCCACGATCTAGTCCCGCGCAATTGAGCATGGTCTCTTGCGGCAAACCCCCGCTTCCAACAGAGGAACCGGGTCGGGGGTAACCTTCAAAGCGATTCAGGAATGTAGTTATGAACGAAGTGGAAATTCAGCGGCAAAGGGAAATCAAGGAGGCCGAGGAGCTTCTTTTCACAGGGCCGCAGGCGCTCGGTTTCGCCAAAGGACTTTTTCTCGGGCAGTTCGTTTCGGATTGGGCGATGCCGTACCCGCGGATTCCCGCCGCACAACAGGCGGAACTGGACAAGTCCCTAGCCGAAATTCGCGCGTTCCTGGATGAGCATCTCGATCCGGTCGCGATCGATCGCAACGCCGACATCCCTCGTCATTTGATCGATGGCCTGGCCCACACCGGTGTGCTCGGAATGACGGCGCCGAAGGAGTATGGCGGCCGTGGATTTTCGCAACGGGCCTATTGTAAGATTCTCGAGGAAATCGGCGCCCGCTGCGCGTCGACATCGGTTTTCACGAACGCGCACCACTCCATCGGCATTCGGGCACTGCTCTTGTTCGGGACGCGGGAACAGAAACAGCGATGGTTGCCGCCGCTTGTCTCGGGCGAACAGCTCGCGGCCTTCGCGTTGACCGAAGAACAAGCCGGCTCGGACGCGGCGAACGTCCAGACCACGGCCACCCCGAGCGCGGACGGTTCGCATTTCATTCTCAACGGCGAGAAGCGCTACATCACGAACGCGTCGATCGCGCATGTGTTGACCGTGATGGCGCGGACGCCGGTGCCCGGATCGGACAAGACGTCGATCACGGCGTTCCTCGTGACGCCGGACATGCCGGGATTCACGATGCTCGAGCCGCGCATGGAAAAGCTCGGCATTCGTGGGACGGCGACCGGCCGGTTCGCGATGCAGAACGTGGCGGTGCCGAAGGAAAATATCCTGGGGCCGATCGGCAAAGGATTGAAGGTGGCGCTGACGGTTCTCGATTTCGGACGCACCACGTTCGGGGCGTGCTGCACGGGCGCGGCGAAGACGTGTTTGGAATTAGCGGTAAGCCACGCGAACAAGCGCAAGCAATTCAAGAAAACGCTGGGCGACTTCGACCTGGTAAAGAAAAAGATCGGGCGCATGGCGGCGGACGTTTACGCGATGGAAGCGATGACGGCGGTGACCGCATCGCTGATCGATCGCGGCCTCGAGGATTACATGCTCGAGACGGCGATGCTGAAAGTTTTCACAACGGATCGGCTTTGGGAAGCGGTCAACGACGCGTTCCAGATCCATGGCGGTTCCGCTTATTTCACGACCTCGCCCCTCGAGCGGATGTTGCGAGACGCGCGAATCAATCAGATCGGCGAAGGCAGCAATGAAGTGCTGACGTCATTCATCGCACTCGTCGGGATGCGCGGACCGGGCATGGAGTTCAAAGAGATTTACGACACGATGTTCAATCCTTCGCGCGGCCTCGGCAAAGCGTGGACGGCGGGAATGAATCGGCTGGGCGCCGCGGTTAAGATCCCTAGCGTGCCGGTGAAAAGCGAGAGCCTGCGCTCCTATGCGACGCAACTAGGCCGCCTGATCTGGCGCTTTAACCTGAGCGTGAACAAGGCGCTGATTAAGTACCGCGAGCCGGTCATGGACATGCAATTGGTCCAGGAACGAATCGCGGGCGTGGCCATGGAGATGTTCGCATCGGCCTGCGTGATCAGCCGGTTGGATTCCCAGTTGCAAGGGGTTGCCCAGAATGGCGCTTTAGCGCCGGGAGGGCGCCGGGCCGCGGAACTTTTCCTGAAACAATCCTTCCATCGGATTCGCCGGTTCCTCGCCGAGCTGACCGACAATGACGATGCGGAATTGCTGGCCACGGCGAACTCGGTCCTGGGCAAGGAAAAGCACGCCGGCTCGAACGGCCAATAGCGCTGCCCCCAGCTGAACCGCCGTGTCTGGCACGGCACGCGCTGAACCTCGCGCTGGATGTCGAGTGCATTTGCAAATCCTGCTATCGCTGAGCCGCGCCTGGATGCTGATGCAACCTCGCGGCGCTTCGCGTTCACGGGCTTGTTATCGCGTTGTCAGCTGCCTTTGCTCCTGCTGATCGCAGCGATCTGGATGGCGCGTTCGCCATACAGCGCATCGAATCTCGAAGTTCCGCCAGATTCTGTGGAATACGCGCTCGCTCCCGCGCAGGTGCTGGAAACAGGTCATTACCAGATCATCGTCGAAGGTCGCGGATTGCCGCCACGTTACCCTCCCTGGTTTCCATTGGCGGTGATCTTTCCGGTCTACGCTCTGCTGGGCGCCGAACCGGGGAATGCGATTCTAGGCATCACCTTTCTTGCCGTGGCTGGCGTCGGAATTGCCTGGGCAATCGGGAGACGAATTGGCGGTTCCGTCGGGGGAATTTTGGCGGGGCTCGGGGTCTTGGCCTTGCCGGCGTACAGCGGCTGGGCAACACAAGTGATGTCCGATGTGCCTTGTACCGCGCTGGTCTTAGGCGGCTGCTGGCTTTTCCTGGGGATTCGCGCGCGAACTGGAGCACCGCAATTGTTGGCGTTCTGGGGCGCGGGCGTTTTGATTGCGGTCGCCGCCCTATTTCGGCCAGTGTCCGCGGCGATGCTGTTGCCGTTTGCGGTTGCGGCGATCGCCCCTTGGAAGGTTCGCCTGGCGCTCACCCGCACAGCGGGCCTGTTCTTTCCAATGTTGGGCGCTGTCGCGGCGACGTTCTCCTATAATACGGGGACGTTCGGCTCACCCCTGCGAAACGGTTATCATTTCTGGTCCTGGACCGAGTCGACGCCCTTGCGTGATTTCTTCGCGCTCTCGAACGTCGGACTGAACTGGCAAATGCTTCTCCGAACAGGGTTGCCGATGCTGCTGATAATCTGCCTGGCAGTAGAGATGGCTTTGCGCAGAAGCAAATCTTTGGCACGGAAACAAGCTGCCGGCCCTTTGCGCGCCCTGGTCTTTTTTGTCGCCTCTGCTGGAATTCCGATGCTGATATTTCATCTTTTTTATGTTTATCCGTGCGATCGCTTTTTTCTCCCGATCCTGACAGGTACGGCCATCATCGCGGGGTCGCTGCTGGGGTTGCAGTGGGGGAAGAAATACCAGCGCGCCATCGGCACTGCTTTCGTCGCGCTGCTCCCGCTCGTGGCGCTCGCGCGGATCGGCGTGCCGGATCCAGTGCCACAGCGCCGAGTTGCCGCGGATAGGATCCGGGAGAATACACCGGCGGACGCGGTGGTTATCTCAGCGATCGATCCGGCATTTCTGGAGCAACGAGTCGCCGGGCATTCGGCGCGTCGAATTATGCCCCTCTCGCGTGAAGTCGAATATACGCGAGCTCTTTTAGGCCCCCAATCCGGCGCCGCGAAGGATCAGGCGATAGCGACCGGCGGAACCTCGCGCCGGTATATCGTCCAATTTGTGGCGACGGAACAAATCGACGAACTGGTCAAGGAAGCCAGGCAAGGCCGGCGCATCTTTCTTGATACGACCGCATTGAAAGACGACGACGACTCCGAAGCTTTTAATCTCGTGAATTCGCGCTTTCGGATGGTGCGTAAGGCACCGGCCCTCTACGAACTCGAGGCGCGGTAGTTCGTTACGGCGGCAGCGGGGACAAGCGCCGGTTCGGATTCAAGCCGCGCCGCCCGGCAAACGTAGGTCTCCCGCCGGAACAGATTGTATTTTAGGATGACGTAGAACGCGCGGACGCCGTCGCGCCAGCCGATCTTCTTTCCTTCGAGGTAGGTCCGTCCGAAGTACGAAATCCCGACTTCGTAGATTCGAGCACGGCGCTGGGCGAGCTTCGCGGTGATTTCCGGCTCGACGCCGAAGCGTTGCTCCTCGATCCGCAGATCTTCGAGCGCTTCCCGACTAAAGGCTTTGTAGCCGGTTTCCATGTCGGTGAGGTTGATGTTCGTGAAAATATTCGAGAGCAGAGTGAGAAGGCGATTGCCGACCATGTGCCAGAAGTAGACGACGCGATGCGCCCGCCCGCCCATGAACCGGGATCCATAAACCACGTCCGCTTCGCCGTTGATGATGGGCTCCAGGAGCTGGCCGTAATCGCGCGGGTCGTATTCGAGGTCGGCATCCTGAACCAAAATGATGTCTCCCGTTGCATGGCGTAAGCCCGTGTTGAGGGCCGCGCCTTTGCCCAAGTTGGTGGGATGGTGGATCACTTTCACCTGATCGGATCGGAGTTTATCCACGATCACCTCGGAGCCGTCGGTAGAAGCGTCGTTGACGATCACGATCTCGAGATCGCGCGTGACGGCGGCCTGCACCTTCTCGACGATTTTTCGGATCGTGCGCCGCTCGTTGAAGCAGGGGATGATAACGGAGAGCATCATGGTCTACCCCATCGAAAGAGCAGGGGCGGTACCGCGCGTTGATGAGACTTTGTTTGTCGACCGGGTTCTTGGCGCGTTTCTGGCTCTAAAGCGGGACATGCGTTTCGCAGAGCTGGAACCTGCCGCGACCAAACCGATTAATCTCGGGCGGAAGCGGCTGCTCATTTTCATCGTCGCCTACAACGCCCAGACGACGATCGCAAAAGTGCTGAGCCGCATTCCGTCCAGCCTTCGGGGCGACAACGTCGAAGTTCTGATCATCGACGATTCGTCCGAGGACGACACTTTCGGGAACGGGCTTCGTTATCAGCAGCAAAATTCGGCATTCAAGATCACCGTGCTGCGGACCCCGGAGAATCAGGGCTACGGCGGTAACCAGAAGCTCGGCTACCGCTACGCGATCGATAACGGGTTCGATATCGTCGCGCTCGTCCACGGCGACGGGCAATACGCGCCGGAGAAATTGCCGGAGCTGATCGCGCCGCTGATCACCGGGGAAGCGGACGCGGTTTTCGGGTCGCGAATGATTGACAAGAAAGCGGCGCGCCAGGGCGGGATGCCGGCCTACAAATGGATCGGCAACCAGATCCTGACGGCATTCCAAAACCGGATGCTCCGGACGGCGCTCTCTGAATTTCATTCCGGGTACCGGCTCTATTCCACGGCGGCGCTGGCCCAGATCCCGTTCGAGAAAAACACGAACGACTTCCATTTCGACACTGAGATCATCGTCCAGCTCGTCTTGAAAAAGCTCCGAATCGCGGAGCTGCCGATCCCGACTTATTACGGCGACGAGATTTGCCACGTGAACGGGATGAAATACGCCTGGGACGTTTTCAAGACGATGCTCCGGGCGCGGTTCCACGAGATGAACCTGCTGTTCGATCGCAAGTTCGACGTCCTTCCGCCGGAAGAGAATTACGATTTGAAACTTGGCTACGCTTCGTCGCACACGGCAGCCATTGACGCGGCCCGACCGGGAAATCGGTTGCTGGATATAGGCTGCGGTCAGGGCTACGTAGCGCGCGAACTGGCGGCGAAAGGCTGCCACGTCACGGGAATGGACCAGTACATTCCTGCCGGCTCACCCGAAAACGCCGGGATAGATTTCATCCGGTGGAACCTCGACCGCACGGAATTCCCGGTGAACGTCTCGGCGTTCGACCAGATCATGATGCTGGATATCATCGAGCACTTGAAGCAGCCCGAACAATTCATGGACGAGTTGCGCTTCGCCGCGGTCTGCAAACGCCCCGAGGTGATCATTACCACGGCGAACATCGGATTTTTCGTCACCCGGCTAATGTTGTTCTTCGGCCAATTCAATTACGGCCGGAAAGGCATTTTGGATGCGACCCACACCCGGCTGTTTACCTTTCGCTCGCTGAAAGCGCTGCTGGAGCAATCGGGCTACAACGTTCTCGAAGTGCGCGGGATTCCGGCGCCGTTCCCGAAGGCGATCGGGAACAATGCGATTTCACGGTTCTTCCTGCGCGTGAACCAGGCGCTCATTGCCGTCAGTAAAGGGTTTTTCTCTTATCAGATTTTCGTCCGGGCGGTGGCTAAACCGACCGTGCAGAATCTTCTCGGCGAAACGATCGAATCGAGCGATCGGCTCCGGGATTCGGTCCTGAAGATCGCCTGCTGATTATTTCAGGATCTGCAACGCGCGGAGCAATCCGGCGGTGACTAGCTCGTAGAGATCGTGCTGGACGAAAAAAATGTAGTATTGCCGGAGATCAATCGCGCACAGGACCACGACGGCGACGACCAGGAAGATTTCGCGGCGGCGAATAGGACGCGTGATATCGATAAGGCAACCCAGAGCCAGATAGCGCAGCGGTATATCCCACATGTTGGTGTAACGAAGATTCATTCCGTAGCGGATGTTGCACATCAGCAGGTAGGTCGAAATGACGAACGTGAGCAAGTAGAGCGACGACTTGTCGGTGAATTTCAGGCGAAAGATCGCTGCCCAGGCGAGCAGGAAAATCAGCGGGCTCGCGAGGAGTAAATCGACCAGGTAGCGATACCAGGGTCCGTCGCCGGTCGCGATCGCGTAGGGAAGGACGGCCGCTTTGCTGACGACCAGCCGGTAGGTTGCGATGAAAGTCTCGGCGCTGCCGCACAGAAAAATAAGGATCACGAGACCGGCGAGCGGCCCGGCGAGGGTCACCAGCAACAGGCTCCGGGTTATCGTGCCGAAATGCAGCCAGCGGTTGGCGGCCAGGAGCGCGAGTAGCCCGACGTAGGCGAAGAGAGCATTTTCCTTCGTGAGAACCATGAGCGCCAGACTCACCGCGAAGAGCGTGAGCCGAAGCGGATCGCTAGGCCGCCGGAGATTTTCCCAGAGAAGCCAAAGGCAGGCGGTGGCCCAAAAGGCGAAGAACCCATCGATGAGCGCATGCTGCGCCATGTGGATTTGGGTGGGCGCGCAGCTCATCAACGCGAAAACGCCGAGCGCCCACGCCGGTCCGGCCAGCCGCCAGGCGAATCCGGCTGCCGCGAAGAAGAGCAGAATGCTGAACAGGCACGAAATTCTGTGCAGGGAAAGCAACGCATCAGCGCCGGTGATTTCGTGCCAGAGATAGGCGGAGAAAATGTAAAGGAAGCGCGTGGGCGGCAGAATCACGGCCGGCAATTTCTGCTGCCGTTCCACGTAATGTTCGGCGAAGTCAGGATAACTGGTGACCCCGTGAGTGATCAGGTCGGTGACGTAGCCGCGGTAAAGGCCTTCATCGTAACCGATGCCCGTGAACGCGGCGGAGGGATAGACCCGAAGAACGATGCCGATGATGGCAACCAGGACGAAGCCGAGAAGAAGAGGCCTCGACAAATGCCGGACGCGTTCGGGTTGCAAATCAGCCGTCATGTCGTCCATGCAGTCGCCATATTGGCGCATAAGATTGGCGGCGTCACTTTCCGTTGCCGGCGAGCTGGTCTTGTAAGGCTTTGAATTCCGGTTGATCTGGACCGAGTTCCAGCGCACGAGCCGCTTCCACGCGCGCTTCGTCCCGGTTTCCCGCGAGGTCGAGCGCTTTTGCGAGCAGGTAGTGAGCCTTGGCGTTGCGCGGTTCCAAAGCGAGTGCGCGTTGAAAATAATCCACCGCTGCCGCTGGCTGATCGTCATCGAGAGCCAGGACGCCGAGATTGTTGAGGCCCCCCTTGTGTTTGGAATCGATCCTGAGGGCGGCTTCGTAATGGGCCTTTGCAGCCGGTGAGTCGCCCTGGGCGAAGCGAAGATTGCCGAGCGCGAAATTGGTTTCCGCGTTGTCCGGGACCAGGGCGTGGGCGCGGACGAGATGCTCTTCGGCCAGCGGCAGGTTGTGTGTTTCGAGCGCGAAGCGACCCGAGTTATAGGCATCCAAGGCCCAAAGCGAAGGATCGTGGCGTGGGATCGTAACAAACCAGGCGCTGACGGCGACGACCCCGAGTTGCAGGGCGGCAACTCCGTAGTTTCCGTACGCGCAGCGATTCCAGAGCCGGACGAGTCCGAGAGCGGCCAGAACCAAAAGCCCGGGAACGACCGCCAGCCGATACCGTTCCGTGACGAAGACGGGAAGGATTGCCAGCAACTGCAAGGCGATGGCCGCGGCGATCCAGCGCGAGGCGGGGAATGCCCGCCAGGAAAAAACCGCGCCGGAAAGACCGAGCATGGCCACAAGGGCGAACCGCAGGCCGGGAAAGACCACGCCTTGTTCGCGCAAGATCGCGATGACTCCGAGATCGTCATACTCGAAGGCGTTCCAGAAGTTGCCGATTTTGCGGGCGAGGAGCTTGAGCCAGGCGCCGGGATTTGCCGCGATATAATCGCGCGCCTTGGCCGACCAGTAGCGCGAAACTTCGGAGTGTTTGAGTGGCCGGCCCGCGGCCGTTTCGGCCTGGTCGATCGAGTCGCGCAACATTTCACCCTGGCCCGCGTGCAAATCGGGAAAGCGCGGATAACCGGTCGCCGCGGGATTGTTCCCGAGCCAAAGATTGATTCCGCCGTGGGCGGAGAGAAAGACGGG